>JBHIDN010000255.1:0-3150 GCA_046760125.1 Anaerolineae bacterium | reverse complement strand
TAGATGTCATCGTTGAGGCCCAGATATTAGACCTCCTTAAACAATTAAAGGAGGATTATGAATTGACCCTTATCCTGATCACGCACAATATGGGGATCGTTGCTGAACTGGCTGATCGGGTGGCGGTGATGTATGCGGCCAAACTGGTGGAGGTGGCTAAGGCTATACCCCTCTACGAGAAACCGATGCACCCTTACACTCAGGGTCTCCTGCGCTCTATCCCCAACATAAGCCTCACGGAACAGGTGCTGGCTACTATGCCCGGCTCTCCGCCAGACCTCATACAGCCTCCCTCGGGCTGCCGGTTCCATCCCCGTTGCCCTTATGTTAAGGACGAGTGTAAAGAGATAGAGCCGCCGCTGAGAGAGGTGGAGAAAGATCACCTGGTAGCCTGTTATCTCTACTAGAAGGGGGGAGATGTCCGAGAAGTTAGTTGAGGTTCGCGGCCTAGTTAAATGGTTCCCCGTGCAGAAGTCGTTCGTGGAGACCCTCTTGGCTCGCAAGTTGGACTACGTCCGAGCGGTGGACGGGATAGATTTCGAGGTGAGGAGAGGGGAGGTCTTCGGGCTGGCTGGCGAGAGCGGCAGTGGAAAGACCACCACGGGGCGATTGATCCTGCGCCTCATCGAGCCTACAAAGGGGGAGATCTTCTTCGACGGAACGAACGTCCTCACTGTGAACGACGGTGAGATGCGCAGGCTCCGTCAGCGGATGCAGTTGATCTTCCAAGACCCTTACGCCTCTTTGAACCCCCGCATGAAGATCGGGGCGGCGATAGGACACGCCCTTGAGATCCACGGTATCGCCAGAGGCCAGGAGGAGAGAGATTCGGTCCTTCAGATGATGGAGAGGGTTGGTTTGACCCCTGCAGCGACGCTGTACGAGAAGTATCCCCATCAACTCTCAGGCGGACAGAGACAGCGGGCGGTGATAGCCAGGGCTTTGATCTTACACCCAGATCTCATCGTCGCCGATGAGCCTATAGCCATGGCTGACGTATCGGTAAGAGCCCTCATCCTTCATCTGATGATGGAGTTGAAGGAGGAGTTCGACCTCACCTATCTCTTCATTACCCACGATCTAGCCACAGCCAAGTACATCTGCGATAGGATCGCTATCATGTACCTGGGGAAGATAGTGGAGTTGGGACCTCTAGGGGAGGTCTACTCCCATCCCCAGCACCCCTATACCGAGGCCCTCTTATCCGCCGTGCCCGTCCCTAGCCCCAGAGCCCGACGGGAGCATATCATCCCCCAGGGCGAGATCCCCAGTCCTATCAACCCTCCCTCGGGCTGCCGGTTCCATCCTCGTTGTCCCTACGCTATGGAGATCTGTTCGAAAGAGGAGCCCAGGTTCGGCAGCACCGAGAATGGCCATCTGGTGGCTTGTCATCTGAGAAGATAGTTTATACAGGGCCGCCCCTCGATTCAAGCGGTATCGCTCTTCCAGGCCGTGGTAGGCACCCAGGGCTCCGATCCCCAAGATGCAGAGGAAGAGAGCGATGGCCAGAAGGAGGAGCCCTATATACCACCCCCGGCCTGGGGAAGTGGCTTTCTTCTCTATCTTTCGCCCGCAGCGGGGACAGAAAAGGTCATCGGCGGCGATGGTCGTGCCGCAGCGGGCACAGAATAGTGGCTCCTCGGGCCAAGAATAGGGTTCCAAAGGTTCATTCCTCATACTGAGCGATGCTCTCCCCCCCAGGTCCTAAGAGGCGAAGAATGAAGGAACCAGATGTACCTATCGGTATCTCGCGCCGATACGGTTGCGTGGGGCTTATAGTTACCGTCTCACGATATATCTCTTGACCGTCCAGGAGGAGGGAGACCGTGCCCTGCTCTAAGGAGGTGGTGGCTACCCCCAGAACTACCATCCCTTCCCTTGCCTCGAGGCTAAGCGCCGCCCTCCGGTTGGCAAAGTCTAGCCCTCCTGTCCCCCAGAAGGGGTACCAATATTCGACCCACTCCTTGGTCTCCCCAGGCGCTAAAGTGGCGTACTCCCAGAAGGTGGGGGTGGCGCCGCCCCAGATCTCGAAATATTGGCTACCATCGTCAGTGTAGGTATCGGTATAGGGGAAACCGCTTCCCATAGCGAAGAGTTTCACCCCCGGTGCCTCTTGGCGGGGGAAGATGCGAGCCACACCTAGATCGGTCTCCTGATTGTAGGCCCCTACGAAATTTCGGCTCGCTTGGGGGATGAAGAGGCCAAGATGGCCTACCCAGTTGCCGTACCAACTCATATCTCGCCCTTTATAGATCGGCCAACTCATCGTCTCTCCCGCTTGGGGGAGGCTTGGGTCTCCGCGGCCATGAACGATCACCTGGGAGGTGGGGTAAATGAACCGCGTCTCTGGAGATATGGTCTTGCTCCCCAAAGTCAAAAGGGCGTTGTTCCAAAATTGATATCGGGCTTCTATTGAGGTAGGGTTCTCGATATGAGGCCTGAGGGTGAAGTAAGCCCTGCCAGGGAGAAGGGATATATCGATCTTGACCCTCAACCTATCGGTTGCGGTATCCCAGAGGGAGAGGGCGATGCCCCCTTCCTCATACCCTATCGAGTACTCCCAGGGCGTTCCCCATTCGTAGCCATGCTCATCTGTGGGGAAAGCCCATTCCATCCCCCCCGCGGCCAGCCACCAGTTCTCCTCCCTAGAGAGAGGGCCCCAGTAGGAGGGTTTTAGCACCGAGTTTTCATAGAAGAGGTTCTGGCCGGTAGGCTTGAAGAGACATTTGTAGATCCGCCCCCCTAACTCCGGAACTATAGTGAGCCTTAGATATTCGTTCTCTAGGATGATCGCTTTGAAACTCTTGAGGATCAGGGCATGGGAGACCGATTCGTAGGCGGCGCGGTCCAGCCATAGGTAGGGGACCCCATATTCACTATCGAAAGCCTCACGAAGGTAAGCCTCGTAGGGGTAGGAGGGGATGGTGATCTCGGTTTCCTGTACCGTCACCTGAGCGGCGGGCGGCGTCGGTTGGGGGGTGACTGTAGGTATCGTCGTTGTAGGCGTAACCGTAGCCATCTCCACGCTAGTGATCACTATCTCCACCTCTCTCTGCCCCACGTTCCCCTCCTCATCGTAGGCTCGGCCCAGAACAAAGTGCTCCCCCAGAAACGAAGAGGTATCCCAGAGGTAAAAGAGAGAGTTGCCAG
>JBHIDN010000254.1:0-3158 GCA_046760125.1 Anaerolineae bacterium | reverse complement strand
CGCGGCCACGAACTGGCGGGCTGTCTCGGTCAACTCGGCGAAGTTCCCCTCGGCGATCGCTCTCCTTTTCACCAGGTTTCCTCCCACCGCTACCGCCACCGCTCCAGCCTTGATAAAATCGGCCACATTCTCCAAGGAAACCCCACCTACCGGTATGAGCTTCACTTGAGGCAGCGGCCCCCGTATCGCTTTCAGGTAGCCGGGGCCACCAAGACTAGCGGGAAAGACCTTGACGAAATCGGCCCCCCACTGCCAGGCGGTGAGGATCTCGGTGGGGGTAAAGGCACCGGGTATCACCACTTTGCTGTAGCGCCGGCAGGCCTCGATCACCCCTGGATCGAGGGTAGGCGCCACGATGAATTCCGCCCCTGCCAGGATGGCCGCCCGGGCGGTCTCGGCATCGAGGACCGTCCCCGCTCCCAGAAGCACCTCGTCGCCGAACTCTCGCGCTGACTCCTCGATGATGCCCAAAGCGTTAGGCGTGGTCATGGTGAACTCGATGATAGCCAGGCCTCCGGCCTTGATCGCCTTCGCCACCTGCATCAACTGCTCAGAGCGGTCGAAGCGGACGATGGCGATGATACCGCTTTCCTCGATGAGCCTTATCTGTTCGTCCTTGTGCACTTTGCGACTCCTCTTCTTTGCCTGATCAGCGGGAGATGCGTAGCCCCGCCCCCTTGAGCAGGGCTTCCACCTCCTCCAAGGTGGACCAATTGAGGTCTCCCCAAGAGGTTTGCTTCAAAGCGGAAAAGGCGTTGCCATACCTCACCCCCTTGACCACTCCCTCGGTGAGATAGCCGTAGAGGAAGCCGGCGGTGTAGTTGTCGCCGCCTCCCACACGGTCTACCACCTCGATCTCGTAGGTGACATCATCATAGAAGGTGCCGTCGGCATAGGCGATGGCGGTCCAGGTGTTCCGCCAGACGGAAGGGTTGCCCCGCAGGGTTATGGTCACCACCTTGAAGCCGAACCTCTCCGCCAACTCTACCGCTACCTGCTTGTAATCCTCCCTCTCGATGCCGAAGACCCTCTTGGTGTCTGCTTCGGTGGTTAAGAGGATGTCCACGTAGCTCATGAAGGGGGTCTGGACTTCTCGTGCTTTCTCCTGGCTCCAGAGTTTGGCTCGATAGTTGAGGTCGTAACTCACCAGACAGCCGGCCTCTTTGGCCGTACTCAACGCCTCCTCTGTTACCAAGGCCGCCGAATCGCTGAGGGCCGGGGTTATACCGCTAGTATGGAAGAGACGGGCACCGGATAATACCTTAGACCAATCGATCTCCCCTGGTTTGATGCGGCTGATGGCCGAGTTGGCTCGGTCATATAGGACCTTACTAGCCCGGGGCGAGGCACCATATTCGACGAAGTAGAGTCCCATCCGGTCTTCATCGCTCCAGACGATGTAGGAGGTGTCCACACCTTGCTCCCGGGCCTTGTTGCGCACCATACGCCCCAGGGGGTTATCGGGCAGGCGACTGACCCAGGCGGCGCTCAACCCCAGCCGGCAGATACCAGCCGCTACGGTCAACTCCGAACCGCCCACCGTGACCTTTAGAGCACTCGCCTGCTCCAGCCTCTCAAAGTCAGGAGGAGCAAGCCGGATCATGGTTTCACCCAAGGTTACGACGTCGACCATCTCTATCTCCTTTCCCATGGGCCCTGCGTAGGACAGAGATTAAGGACCATGAGCCACAAAGAAATCGAGATAGCGAAGGGAGGTAACATTGGAGTTGCTCACACCGTGAGGGAGTTGGGACGGAATGACTACCGCTATCCCTGGCCGCAGCTGATAGACCTCATCCCCGAGGCTCAAGAGCCCCTCTTCCTCCAAAACATAATAAAACTGCTCCTCCCCTTCGTGAAGATGGACTGGGATCTCTTCTCCCGGCCGCACGCTCACCAAACTGATCTTCAGATCGTTTCGCCGTACGATGTACTTCTTGTCCGAGTGCTCCCGAGGCTTGGCCTCCAATGGGCTAACATCGATGATAGCCACCCCTCACCCCTCTTACCCTCTAGACTCCATATCTCCTGCCAAGCGACTGGAGATCGCCTGGCCGGCCTCCTTCACTTTGGCCACCAGTCCTCGCTCGGCTATCGCTCGGTCGATCCGCCCAGCGGGGCCGGAGACGCTGATAGCCCCCACCACTTTCTGACGGTAGTTCCAGATGGGGACAGCAACGCATTTCACGCCCGGCTCATGTTCCTCGTTATCGATGGCATAGCCGCGCTCCCTGATACAAGCCAGTTCGCCGCGAAGTTCTGTCAAGTCGGTGATGGTGTTGGGGGTGAAGTGAGGCAAGCCAGATTCGGCATATAGCTGGTGGATCTCGGTCTCCGGTATGTAAGCCAGCATAGCCTTGCCTAGGCCAGTGCAATGGGCTGGAGCCCGCCCCCCAACCCGGGAGCCCATGATCCCGATGGGCAGAAGCCCCTCTAACTTCTCCAGATAGACCACCTCCGATCCAGCCAACCTCGCCAGATGGATCGTCTCCTTACAGTCATCCCGTAAGCCGCTCAAGATAGGCAACGCTTCCTTACGGATATCGCTTTGGTTCAGAAAAACGCTACCCAATTCAAGGCAGGTGACCCCTAGCCGGTATTTCCGAGTCTCCCGATCCTGTTCCAAATAGCCATGAGCCTGCAACGTCACTAGCAGCCGGAAGGTGGTGCTACGGTTGAGGTTGTGGCGTCGGCTGATCTCTGCCAGGCTCAACTCTGATTGAGCGTCAGAGAAGGTTTTCAATAACTCCAAGGCCCTGGAGACGGAACGGATGATATAGCGTTGCTTGTCTTTGACCATCGGCTACCTTTGCAAAAAAGGAGAGCGCATCCGAGGCACGAAAACCCGCCTCTACCTGCACTCTCAAGGGCGCCCTCTATGACTGGAAAGGCTTTCCTCACCCCGCTTCACCTCTTCGTGACAGCAGTCAACCATTGTGAGATTCAAAATAAGAGATAGAAAAACCAATACAGCGATGAGGTAGTTTCATTACATGAAATGATATTTCGACTTATCAAATTATAGCATGAATTTTCCCTCTTGTCAAGCACCCGGCACCCTAAGAAAGCTCTACGGACCTCGGTACCAGGTGAGTGCGTTAGGCATCCTGAGGACGCCTCAGCATCCGAAGGAGAAGAACCTCATCTTCTGGTATCGT
>JBHIDN010000253.1:0-3162 GCA_046760125.1 Anaerolineae bacterium | reverse complement strand
TCAGGACCTTCCTTGCGGCTATCTCGATGTCTTCTTCTTTAACGGTCTTTCTTCCCGCGTGCATGGCGTAGTCGATGGCTTCCTTTGCGATCTTGATGCCGACGTCTTCAAGTACCTTTGCCAACTCCTTTGCCGCTGCCTCACTCACCCTCTCTGCGCCGGCCTTCTTGCATATTCGATGCATAGGCGCTACAGCTAACTCGGGATTTACCATCCAACCTCCTCCGTAGCCTCTTTTTTTCTTTGAGGCAGTATTTAACCTTATCGTTCATTTTTAGGGTTCATGGTTTATTTTCTCTATCTGAAAACCCTAACGCCGCCCCTTTCGCACATGTACTCAAAGGCGCTTCCACCGGTTTAGGCTTTGGCATCCGCAACTAGCGTCGCAGCCGAAGCGCCAGGAAGAGACAAGCCCGGCATAATCTATCCAAACGTTTAAGCGAGCCTTCTGTTGGTTGATGGAAACCGGCTGAGAGGATCAATGGCACATACTTTCAAGGATCTGTTCCTCAGAGAACTCGAGGAGAACAGTGGTGGTCGCGTAGATTCAAATATCGGTTTATATTATCGGTTTTAGCTGTTGATTGTAACCTCTTTCTATATTTTTGATTCATAAAGTATTTTCCTCAGTAATTATCATCATTTTGAAAGCGTATAGAATAGGATGTGCATTATGGTACTTCAAGAGAAGATGTCGAGGAGAAGGTTCCTCAAGTATTTTGCAGGAGCGGTCGTAACGGTCGCGGCGGCCGGTGCCGGGTATGGCGTTTATGAGTGGAGCCGGCGCACTCACGCCCCTGCACCCACTTTAACTCCCACAATTACCCCGACAGAAACTCATGCCTCTGCATCCCCCACAATAACTCCGACAGCACCGACTGTAGCTCCCACGATTACTCCGACAGAAACTCCTAGCCTGACCCCCACTCCAGTTGTGATCACCAAGGTCAGCGCCATCCTGGGCCATGACCTGGATGAGATCTCCCGCCAGGCCATCGATGCCATTGGAGGCATTGAATCTATCATCAATCCTGGCGACAAGGTGTTCATCAAGCCCAACGCCGTTGGCTGGGGCACGGGTACCCCGATGACAACGTCATAACCAACGGTGCCAGAACTAAACCAGAGATCGTGATGGCCGTGGCGGATGAGTGCCTCAAAGCGGGCGCCTCCAGGGTGATCATCGGAGAGGGCGGCCAGAGCAATGCTTTTCCATATCCCAACGCCTTCTATCTCGATGGCCAGACTCGCGTCAGGGATATCATAGCCCAGCTCAATGAACGATACGGCCCCAAAGTGTCGATGGTGCAGCTCAATAGCCCCGGCTATCGCTGGGTCTTTGTCCCCTCGTCTACCGACCTGGGTCAGATCGCTGTATCCTCCTTCGCCATAGATGCGGACAAGGTCATTTCCATCCCGGTGCTCAAGACCCACCACACCTGTGCCGTAACGCTAAGCATGAAGAACTTCGTGGGCATCACGCCCACATCGCTCTACGGCTCCCCCCGCTACCGGCTCCATGAATGCGACATGGGCATAGATCAATGCATCCTAGATATCGTTAAGGGCATCCAGCCGGACTTGGCCATCATCGATGCCTCCATCGGGGCGGAGGGAAACGCGCCCAGTGTTGGGCCAGGTGCTGGTATCAAAGTTGATATGCGGGATCGGCTGGGCGCCTGGGCGGTTCTGGCCGGAACCGATCCCGTGGCGGTGGATTGCACCGCTACTCGGATGATCGGACACGAGCCCATGTACGTCAATCACCTCCGAATGGCCTATCAGCAGGGAATGGGGGAGTTGCGCGAGGAGCGGATCGAACTCGTGGGCGCCCAGATGTCTGAAATTCGCATGGAGTGGATCCCCTCCGATCAGTCGGGATACCCACAAGAGGAGGAAGGCTCGTGAAGTGTATTCTGCCCTTAACCATTTTGCTCCTGATATTCATGCTGATCTGCTCATCAAGCAACTCTCCTCAAATTGGTTCAGCTGGACAGGCGGACCTCAACACCAAAGAATATATCCTAGAAGCGGAGAACGCCATCGGAGAGTGGGTCATCGGTTCCTTTGAGAATTCAATTTACTGGGATGCTGGGTTTACTCAAGGCTCCTATGCGGAGGGCGCGTATGTCACCTCGGAGATGGATGTTGGAGCCACTTCCTCTTTGGTCTTCTCCCCGCCTGCACCAGGCTATTACCTCATCGGGGTCCGAATCTACACTCGGGAGGATGAGGAGAGAACAAAGCCAACTCTAACCTTATTCCTGCAAGATGAAGAGGGTCATGTGATCCCCAATGAACTCGAAATCCAAGCAAAGGGTCATGCGTGGCCCCTTGGCCTCTGGAATCTGCCGGTCGTGGGACTGTGGAACCTCCCTGCTGGACAGATCACTCTGACCTTTCAGTCATACTCTCGTCGCTTCATCTTTTTGGACTACTTCTACCTTGCCCCCATCTTTGAGGCCCGAGGCTCCTCATCCGTTTTTCTACCGGTCAGCCCCTGGCCAGCGGAGGGAGACTGGATATGGGGGCGCCCTATGGACTGGGCGTCCATAGCTACCACCACCCCTGGCGCTGCTTCTTGGATAGAGTTCCAAGTGCCGGTCGCCGGCGAGTATACGATTTATGTAGCCACCTGGCACGATGGAGCCTACGAGCACCTCATCGACTTCCAGATCGGAACTGGCGAGTCCTCCCCCACTGCCCAGCTCATCCTACGGGCCGGGACGTATTGGCAGATTGAGAGATTGGGCTCCTTCTCCTTGCCGGAGGGCGAGATGTCCTTGCGCTTCACCAGTAACCCCCAGAACCCTCCCGATGTGCCTATAGCCATCGCTGCCATGTTCATCGTCCCCGAGGGGCGTGTGGTCACTGAACTACCCTTCTTGAGAGAAAGGGAAAAGGGACGCTTCCGCATCGATGGCTTAAAGGAGGAGTGGGAAGATGTGCCTGTCTTCCTCACCGATCCTGAGGGAGACCAATCGCTGAACTCAGACATCAAGGAACTTAAAATTGTCGTCGAAGACGGCGTGCTATACATCATGGTGGACTTCTACTCCCTGGCTGAGCACCCTAGCTTTCTCCTAGAAATAGACCTAGACGGCAACCACGAGCCCGAGTACGTGATCGAAGGTGGCACCGAGACCCGCTGGGTCATCATAA
>JBHIDN010000252.1:0-3165 GCA_046760125.1 Anaerolineae bacterium | reverse complement strand
TTCGCTCAGGGAAAGGAGGTCGCCCAGCCGCACATCAGCGGCCTCAGCCAACTGCCGGGCCTTGCTACGAGCGTCGGCCACCGCCATCTCCCGAGCCCGCTCCTGGAAAGGCCGGGGATCCTCGATGGTGAAGGTTATGCCGTAGATGTTGTTGGCTCCGGCCTCCGTCACCTCATCCAGAAGGTCGCCCACCAGATCGAGATCGCGCACCTTCACCCGCACCGCGTTGGTGACCACGTAGCCGACGACCGTGGGTCCCTCATCCCCTCGATAATCGATCTCCGCTCGGATGGAGTAATCGACGGTCTGGATATCCTCTTCGGCGATCCCCATCTCCCCGAGAACAGCCACCACCTCGTTCATATCCTCGCTGTTCTGGCTGGCCGCCTCCTTAGCGGTGGGGGCTCGGCTCTCCACCCCGATGATTATCTCCGCCATATCGGGCTCAGCGGATACCCTCCCCTCTCCGCTGACGGAGATCGCATTTTGCTCCTCGGTCGCCACCACCCCTGGGGGGCCGCCGGCTTTCACCGCCGGAACCACCATGGCCAGTTCCACCGTGAGAACCGCGGCCACCAGAAGAACCGTCGCCGCTCCCAGAATGATGCTTATCACTCTCGTCATCTCTTTGCCTCCTTAGTGAACTCGCCCAGGCTTTCACACATTATACCACCAGGCCACTATTTAGACGAAACAAGGGAGCAAAGGGTTCCCTGGAGGGTTTGACAGTCCATCAGCAAGAACTCTATAATCTCCTCACCAGTACCCTCTGGAGAGCTAATGCACGAATACCTAGGTTCCATCCACTTCCATACCACCGCCTCCGACGGCAACGCCGACTTCGAGGAAGTGGCCCACCTCGCCTCGGAGGCGGGCTTAGACTTTGTCATAGCCACGGATCACAACATCCTGGTGAGAAGCAAAGATGGCTGGTACGGGGGTCTTCTCTTGCTGGTGGGCGAGGAGATTCACGACATCGAGCGAGTGCCCGAGGCCAATCACTACTTGGCCTTCAACATCAAAGAAGAAGTAGCCCAACACGCCGAGGACGCCCAGGCCGTCATCGATGCCGTCAACACCCAAGGGGGCTTCGGCTTCCTGGCTCACCCCTTCGAACATAGTACCCCTTTCAGTGGGGAGCCGGAGATCGACTGGATAGATTGGCAGGTGAAGGGGTACGCCGGCCTGGAGATATGGAACTACATGTCCGAATTCAAGGCTTACCTCCCCCACCTCCCCCAAGCCTTCTTTTTGGCCTATTTCCCTGAGGTAGCCATTCGAGGCCCTTTCCCGGAGACCTTGAGAAAATGGGACGAGTTGCTTAGAGAGAGACGGGTGGCGGCCATCGGCGGCACCGATGTCCACGCCACGGTCTATACCTTGGGGCCCTTGAAGCGTGCCATCCACTCTTACCAGCACTGCTTCCGCACCATCCGCACCCATCTCCTCTCTCCCGAGCCCTTCAACGGCGAACTGGAGCATGATAGCAACTTGGTCTACGAAGCCTTGAGAAACGGCCACGCCTTTGTGGCCTATGACCTCATAGGGGATAGCAGGGGTTTCCGCTTCGTAGCCAGAAGTGGAAAAAACGAAGCGATAATGGGAGAGGAGATCGCTTTAGAAACGGAATTCGAGGTCGTCTCCCCCCTACCCGCCCTCTTGCGGTTGGTGCATCGAGGAAAGGTGGTGGCCCAAAAGAGGGGCAAGAGCCTCCGCTACAGGGCAAAAGAAAAAGGGGCCTATCGAGTGGAGGCCTATCGCCGCTATCTATTCCAGAAGCGGGGCTGGGTCTTCACCAACCCCATCTACCTCCTTTAAAGTCCCTCAACTAAGCCTTCTCCACCAACGAACAGTCACCACTATCAGCATCCCCGCCAGGACAAAGGAGCCAAGGGCCACGTACAGTGAAATATCAGGGTTCATCTCCGCCATATCGCCAGATGGTGAAGAGGTGGAAAGGGGGCTCTCGGTAGCCGTAGAGGTGGGGGTAGGAGCAGCCGAACGGACCGCGGGGGTGGCCAGGAGAGGAGTACTCGTGGGCGAGGGGGTCGGAGTAGGAGGTACGGGAGTGAAAGTCGGCGTAGGGGGCAAGGGAGTAGGAGTAGCCGTAGGGGGTACAGGAGTAGGTATAGGTGTGGGAGGCACCGGGGTCGAAGTAGGCGTGGGAGGCACCGGAGTCGAGGTGGGCGTGGGAGGCGCCGGAGTCGAGGTGGGTGTCGATGGGACTGGAGTGGAAGTAGGCTGCTCAGGACTCACTACCAGGCTCACCACATCGAAGAAGACTTGGTCCGCCCCATGGGAGGCAGGGTTGTGAGCCCTCACAAAAACGGTGATAACGGGCCCCTGAGCCACAGCGCTGACGGTGAGTATCGATGAGTCCTTGGTATCCTCCCACAGAGATGGGCTCCAGAGCACGTCACCCGAAGTTGGGTTCGTGCCTCCGGTGGGGTCGATCCCGATCCTTCTTTCGATAAGGGGCCCTGTGTTCCGGCTCCCATCGGGGTTGGTGGAGGCGAAGACCGCCCAGCCCACGTGCGCCTGATAGGCCACCCCCGGGGTCACATTCACCTGTTGATAGATGCCCGCTGTGAAAGCCTCCCCATCGGACCAGATCTGCTGAGCGGTGTTCCCGTGCCGCCGCTCGAAGGTAGAGTGCACGAACGCTGGTCGCCCGGCCTCCACGAAATACCACCAGCCCTCCCCGACCTCGCCCAAATCTATGCCCACCCAACCTTTCTCAAAAGAGCAGTTGAATATCAGGTTGCCGGGGATATTCTCCACCTCCGGGCAACGGCTCTCATCCTGGGCCCTAGCGATGCTCACCGCTCCCAAGAGGAGAACCCCCAACGTAATCACAAGCCTAAGTCTCATATTCCCCCACGATGAGCCACTCTAACCCATGCTCGAGGCACTGTCAAATTCCCGTGGCGGCAGATGTTACCATCCCTGGCCCCTGGCCTGGCGCGCCAGACCTCGTCTCCCCTGTCAGAAGGATGACGACACAGAGGCACCCTCTTAGCAAAAGGCGTCCCTTTTTGAAAGGCGCAAATGCTAGACAAATCCCCAAAATCGTAGTATAATAATAGTTTGAACGGAAGTTCTATAGGAACTTTGCTCTAGCAGCCCCTATAGGCGTCTCTAACTTTTGAGAGAGCACTATGCCAG
>JBHIDN010000251.1:0-3169 GCA_046760125.1 Anaerolineae bacterium | reverse complement strand
TCGCTACCCCCGAAGAGGAAGCGCCTGAGCCCCAGGGCAAAAGCACCGAGAAGGAGGAAGAAGAAACCCCTGAATCGTAGCCTGCCTTTCTGCGCCGTTCAAGGGAGAGGGGACTACCCCTCTCCCTTCTTTTTGCTTCAGATCCTCAGGGTCCCGAACGCATGTTTTGGCTGGAAGGGGTGTTAATGGTATAATTACAGCAAGATTATTGGGAAGAGGTTAGTGCTTGGACTTGGAGGGGGCGGGGGATGGAGAGCGTTCTATTGGGCCTGGAGGCTTGGTGGGCCAAGCCTCGCATCTGGCTGGGACCAGCCTGGGCGGTTCTCTGTGGTGGTTTGGCCTCCGGGAGGCTGGGGTTCAACGGGAGGACGCTTCTGGTTCTTCTTTTGTCCCTCTTTCTAGGGGATCCGCTCCTGGGGACCATCTGGCGGGAGGCATCTATCATAGCATCTCCTTCCAGCCCTACCTCTCTCAGTGAGAGGTCGAAGGCCAGGCTCTCCCCGCCACCCTATACTCTGCCTGGTTCCCTGGCTGATCGTCTCTTCCGTTGGGCAGAGGGGCGGCTATCTTGGTGGTCTTCGGTCTGGCCCAGGTTCGAAGCCCCCCTGGCCGGTCTAGCCTTCGCCCTTCCTTTGGCTTTCGTTCTGGCTATCCTTTTGGGTCGGAGCGTAGTGATGCTCATAGCCGTGGCTTTGATCTTGGTGGCCTGGGAATCTCTACGTTTGAATGGTGGCAAGGAGCCGAGTCGCCTGCTTCGAGCCTCTTATGCAGGGGGGATGGCTTGGCTTGTGGGCTATCTGGCTTTCGGGCCCTCCATCCCTCAAGTAGCGATCCGGCGATATGGCGAGGCGATCCTTTGGGCTCTAATCTATACCGGGGTCCTTTACGCTTTCCAAAGCATAGATAAAGGCGAACGAGATAAGGGGGTGAGAGTCCTCAATCTGGTGCAGATCTTCGGGGTAGCGGTTTTGGTTCTGACCAAGGAGCCGATACTTGCGGGGGTCGCGGGCCTTTTGCTCCTGCCTCAGATGCTGCTTCAACCGGTTTTCAAGCGCCGTGATTGGTATCTGCAGCGCACTCAATTCTTGGCCATGATGGCGATGATGGTTGGAGCCCTGGCGGTGGCGATATGAGGTTCGCGATCTGGGCTACTCTGGTCCTCCTCCTGGCTGGTTTGGGATATTGGTTGCTCGTCCTCACCGAGGGTGTCTATCTCGGCCCTAGGGTAGTGCGACTTTTTTACGACTGGGGAGCCAGAAGTTACGATGAGATCAAGGAGTTCGACGTGGCCGAGGATGCCTGGCACCTGGCTATACCTTTGGAGAGGAGGCTTAGGGGTTGGAGATGCCCTCCCGTCCTCGATGTGGCCACGGGCACGGGGAGGATGCTTCTGGCTATCTTGCGCCGTCCGGGGTTCGAGGGCTGGCTAGTGGGCTTGGACGCTTCATTGCCTATGCTTCGGGTGGCGAGGGAGAAGGCCCAGGGGTATGGGGGCCGGGCATCTTTGATCTGGAAGGAGGCGTCTCGGTTGCCCTTCGCCGACGGTTCTTTCGCCGCCGTTACCTGCATCGAGGCCCTGGAGTTCATGCCTCGCCAGAGATTCGCCCTGGAGGAGATGGCGCGAGTCTTGGCCCCGGGCGGGGTTCTCCTGCTCAGCAATCGGGTGGGTCGCGACACCCTCTTCTTCCCCGGCCGAACTTTCGAAAGGGGCGAACTCAAGGACCTATTGGCCTCTTTCTCTTTGGAGGAGATGCAGGTTAACCGGTGGCAGGAGTGTTATGACCTGGTATGGGCCAAGAAGAGAGGTTCGCCTGGAGGGGAGCCTCCCCAGAACCTCTTGGAGGTTCTCCTCTGTCCCCGCTGTGGCTCTTCCCTGGCCAGGAGGAGCGAGGCGATGGGTTGCCTGAACTGCGATCATCTTTACCCCTTTGTAGATGGGGTTCTGAGTCTGGAGGTATAGGTCATTGACTAAATCGAATACGACGCCAAATAAGTTGAAAGGATCGAAGGAAGGGATAGTCACCCTGGATGAGGTGAGGCAGGATGGGGAGGTGGTCGCTCTCCTCGAATCGGCCAACGAGCAGTTGCGAACATTGGGCTATACGGAGCATGGTGAGAGACATGCTAGCCTGGTGGCCAATATCGCCCAGAACGTCCTTTTGCACCTCGATTACCCCGAGAGGAGGGCGGAACTGGCAGCCATAGCGGCCTATCTCCACGACATCGGGAACGCTATCCATCGGGATGCTCACGCTAGCGCCGGCGCCATCATCGCCCTGGACATCCTGCGTCGTCTAGGGATGGGGTTCGACGAGATAGCCCTCATCATGGCCGCCATCGGCAACCACGAGGAAGAGAGGGGAGAGGCGGTGAGCGAGGTCTCGGCGGCGGTCATCATCGCCGACAAGGCCGACGTCCACCGTTCGCGGGTGCAGAACCCCGATACCCTTTCCTTCGACATCCACGACCGAGTAAACTACGCCGCCCAGCGCTCCTTCGTGCGGGTGGATGCGGAGAATAGGACCATAACCTTGGAGTTGGAGGTTGACACGGAGATATCCAGCGTGATGGAGTATTTCGAGATATTCATGACCAGGATGCTCATGACTAGGCGGGCCGTGCGCTTCTTGGATTGCGAGTTCGTCTTGACCATCAACGAGACGAAGATGTTTTAAACAAATTTTCTGTGCTGCCAGACCTCCTGATGCCGCGAAAAAGTGAGGTTGGGCAAGTATGAGGGGAGCCGTGAGCGAAGAGGTGGAACAGGCGATTAGAAACTACGAGCAAGTCCGTGCAGAATATGATGCCTTCGTCAAAGACTTCTTCGGCGTGTTGCGGGAAGGCAAATACGTTAAAGAGCCAAAAGTCCCAACGGCGGAAGACCTCAAGCGCCTTTTGGAACTGTCAGAGGCAGAACAGAAAGCGTGGGCAAGGCTGGGAAAGCTCCTCCGCTCGTTTTAGTTTAGCCAGTTGGCCAAATCGCGTCAGGCCCCTGAGCGTAGAGGCTCGGGGAGTGTTGGGGGAGGGGCGGAGAGGGATGAATCAGGCCATTTTTGGAAGGTGAGAAGAGATGACCCAAGAACGAAGCATCAAACTGCACGCTCTCGTGGGATTATCAGACATCTACCGGCCGATATCGGTTCGATTCTCAGAGGATGTAGCCGACTAT
>JBHIDN010000250.1:0-3172 GCA_046760125.1 Anaerolineae bacterium | reverse complement strand
GATCCACCAGGCTGGTTACCCCCTCCCAGAGGGGCACAGAATCCCTGAGCACCTGGGGAGGGAAGACCCAGCCATGCAGCGTCTCCCCGGTCCGGATGAGGGTCACCTCGTAGGCCCTGCCATCTCCCGCGGTCGGTTCTAGGGCGGCCGCTAACTGCAAACGATGTCTATCCTCCACTTTTCACCACCTCCTCTTTTGGCTTCTGCCAGATACGTTTTTTGCCTCCCGGCCCCTCGATGACCACCACCCGGTCGTCATAGACCTTGAAACTAAGGACTTCTTGGATCCCCAAGGCTTTGAGCGCTCGCTTCAACTCCAGCGGGCCAGTCCGCCCTTTGGGCGTCTTGGGCTGCAGCCTCCGCTCCTCGTGTGTCTTAGCCATATGTATGGCCAACGCTCTTCTGCTACCGAACTCCCTCCCGCAGCCACTCCTCGGACATCTGTATTTCATCCTCCGCCTCCTTTAACTCCTCTAAAAGGGCGTTAATATCCACCCTCTGCCCCGCGAACTTGTAGACCATCTCCATGGCCAACCGATCGGTGATCCAGCCCTGCTCCTTCATAACCACCAGGGCTTTCACCACCTCTCCCACCGACCTGGCTAAGGCCTCGTTATCCTCCTCGGCCACCCTCTGCACCTGATAAGAGAGCTGCAAATCGTCTCCCCTGGGCCTAGGCAGCCTTCCCAGATGCTGGGCCCGTTCTATGACGCGGCTTACCACATCCAGGAGCATCTGGCAGAAGAAAAGTTGCCGCTGCTCGTAGTGGCGCCAGGTGGGCCCGCCCATCTCCGCGGCCGTGGCCCGGGTGGCACTCTCCCCCTCGGCTAGGAAGTGGAGCGGTATCCCGGCTCCAGCGGCCACCATCAGCCGCAAGGCCCTCCCGTCATCCTTCGCCTCGTGGGCCTCTATCCGGGGCTGAACGGTCTCCCAGGTCTCGTTCTCATCGGTAACGATGATGCTCCCCGGCTCTGGAGCCTTAGCGTACTGACTCCTCTTCCCCGCCAGGTCTCCCCCTACCGCTCCTCTCACCGTCACTTTCCAGAGGAAGGCGTTGCGGAAGCGGTTCACCCGCACCCGATCCTCCAGCCACTCCTTGTATCTCCGCAGCCAAGGGAGGATGGGCGCCAGGTCCCCCTGTCCTCGCACCGCTCCCACCGGGCGGTTAATGGCGTAATGCAACACCTCCGGCCCCTCGATATCCTCCGCCGACCACCACCGCCCCCCGGTCTTCGCCGTCACCTCGTGATACCGAAGTTCCCTCTCTAGATCGTTCTCGTCGGTCTCGATCTTGTCTATCTTGGCCGCCGGTATCTGGCGCACGTAACTCATCCCGTCGGCGGGGTTGGTCTGAAGCACGATGAAGAGTTCCCCTGCCCGGGTCAACTCGTCACACCAGCGGTAGAGGCGGAGGGGCATCCGGTTCTTCCGGTGGTGCCAGAAAGCCTGAATGAAGTCGTCTATGTAGCCTATCTCCGAGGAGAGGGTTATCCCGTTCCCCACCACATAATCGGTGGTGAGCCCCACGATGCGAAAGGCCAAGGGGTTCGTCCGCCAGGCCTCCAGGGCGTCGGCGAAGTCATCGACTAGTTCATACCAGGGCTTATCCTGGGGCCCGGCCCAACCAGAGACCTGCCTCCACCACTTATCATCGACCACCTTCACCGCAGCCTGTACCTGCCGCTCGATGACATCGCCAAAAAGAAATCCAGCCAATCGCTCTCGAAAATCCATAGAACCCTCCCTCATGGTGACCCGTGGTGAGCCCCCGGCCTGTCATCGCCGGCCCGTCCCCTGGCCTATCACGTGCCAGGACAGGCTGGCATCAACGGGCCAGGGGACAGGCAGCGATCTCACCATCCTGTAGGAAAGATGCGCCCTGCACTTCTCACATCACCCCCAATCCTCTTAGGGCGATATCCGCGATGAGCCCCAAGAGCATGAGAAACACCGAGACGTAAATCCCTCGCAGGGTCTTCTTTATCTCCTCCAGGTCCCTTTGTAAGTCCTTCACATCGTCCCCCAGGAGCATCCCATAGATACAGCCCGGCTTCTGGTCTATGGTGAGTCCCTTCCGCCGCTTAGTGCGACTGTATCGGCGTATAGCCTCCCTCAACCTGTCCTCGCCCGTGAGAGCCCGTCCTGGTACGACTTGGGCCAGGGGCGAGGGTCTCTTCTCGCCTAAACCCAAAGACATCACACCTCACAACTCTATCCCCAACTCCGTGCTCAACTCATCCAGAGCCTGGGCGAAGGCCGCGGCCAGCCCATCGGCCGCCTCGCCGGAGAGGGCCCGCCTGGCTTTCAACGCCGAGACTAGCGACCGGACACCCCTCTCCACTAAAGGAAGGGCCTTACTGGGGTCTTCCTCTCGATCCAATACCCTCCCGATAAGCACCTTGAGCACCTCTATCACATCGTCGAGAGTCAGTTCGTTGGAGGAGGCCACCTCCTCTATCTCTTGAACCTCTTCCTCGGTAAAGAAGCGCCGATACAGGCCCCGCTTACGGAGATGAGCGTAGCAGAGTTCCTCGCCCCTCATAGCCCAAGCACGGCAGCCGGGCTTGGCGCACCTCCTACTTTCCCTATCCTTGGCCATCTGTTGCCCCCTCAAACCGTTTGCCCTTCACCACCCACTCGGCAAGGACTCCGAAAGCCAACCCGTAAGCCCAACTAAGGAGAACCGATACCGCTAAACTGGGCACAGACATCACCACCCTCTACTAAAAGGGAAAGCGCGAGAACCCTTACGGGCTCCCGCGCGGGATTCGCTCTGGGAGCGTTTATCCCCCGGCCTGGCATGCCTTGGGGCAGGCTGGCATCTTTAGGCCAGGGCTTATCTTTTGTTAACCCTACTCTCTTATGTAGAGCACGTACCTATCTTTCTTGCGGGCCACCTCTAGTTCCGCATCGGCGGGCAACTCTTCCAGGAAAGCCAAAAGCCTCTCCAAAGAGGTGAAGACCCGCGTCCTCTCTGACTTCAACTGCGAAGGGGCGCGCACCGCTCTCTCGTGAACCCCCAACTCCCGTACCCGGGCTAGAAACTCCTCATCAAACATACAATCCTGCCAGTTTAGCACATTTGTTCTACGGAAATTATACCACAACTTTCTCGCTTGTCAAGGCTCCGTATTCTATCATCTAAAATGTCACTGAGAGTGGTATAGTTCTC
>JBHIDN010000249.1:0-3173 GCA_046760125.1 Anaerolineae bacterium | reverse complement strand
TTACCTCGGTCACGGGGGTGATCTGCACGGCGTTGCGGCCGCAAAGGGAGGTGACCATAGCCACCTCTTTAGCCTCTAGGAACTCGAACTTCCCCTGGCCGCAGGCGGGACAGGTCTCCTCCTGCCGAGCCACCTGGAAGATCTCGAAGGTGTTCTCCCAAAGGTCGATATGGATGAGCCCTTCGTTAAGCCTCCCCTTCCCGGTGAGGAGTTTCAGCGCCTCGTTGGCCTCGATAGCCCCGATGAGAGCCGGGACCGCCCCCAGGATCCCCGCCGTGTCACAGGTGGGGGTGGTGCCCGGAGGGGGGATCTGGACGAAGAGACAGCGCAAGCAAGGCGTCTGGTGAGGGATGATGTTCATGGTCATGCCGTAACTCCCCACCGCTCCCCCATAGATCCAAGGGGTATCATGCTTCACGCAGGCATCGTTGATGAGGTAGCGCGTCTCGAAGTTATCGGTCCCATCCAAGACTAGATCCATATCTACGATGATCTCTTCAACATTGCGATGGTGGACGTCGGCGACCAAGGGCTCTATCTCCACTTGGGAATTCACTTTTCTCAGTTTCTCCGCCGCGGCGATCGCTTTGGGCAAGCCTCTCTCTATATCCTCCTCATCGAAGAGGATCTGGCGTTGCAAGTTATTGAGTTCTATGTAGTCCCGATCGACTATCTTTATGCGGCCCACCCCAGCCCGGGTGAGGGTGTTAGCGATGTGGGAACCTAGAGCCCCACATCCGACTATGACCACCGAGGAGTCAAGAAGCCTCCTTTGTCCCTCCTCGCCAAGAGGGGGGAAGATTATCTGTCGTATATACCGTTCTAGTTCCATCTACCCTCCAAACTTCTCCCTCAAGAACTCCAACACCACCCCGTCTATATATTCGTCCTCGCGCCAACGTTCCTCCAGATTCTCCACCCCCACCAAGTTCCGAAGTGCGGATTTTGTCGTTTCGTCGTACTGGCCATTAAGGGGGCCATCGTAGTGTCCTGTACGCCTGACTATCTCTTGCAACTCCCGCGCCACTGGCCCCTCGATCTTCACCAACTTCTCCGGGTCTGTCTCGCCGAAGTAGAGTTTGTGCAACTCTAAGAGCCGCTTCAGTTCCAAGATGGGGGTGGGGTGATCATCGACCCGAAGATCGACAACCCTATCGCTGAACCCGCCATATCCTCCCTTTTCCCGCACCACCAGGAGCCCCGCTGACTGCTGCCCCCGGCTATCCCCACCGGCTTCCTGCCCCGCCAAAAGGGAAGCCAAAAGCCGATCGGCTAGTTCCCCCTCCGCCTCTTCGAAGGCCCTGACCATGGCCCCTAGGGTCTCTTCGCCCACCAATATATTCCCCTGGCAGGTGTACCCCTCACCAACTATATGCCCCGCCCAGGGGAGACACTCGGAGCCGGTAAAGGCGAAGGCCCGCCCTTGCCTATCCACCACCCCCACTTGGCGGTGTTCCCGCCCCTCATCGACCTCGATCAGCCGCTTCACCACCTCCTCGGCGGAGAGGCCCTGCTCCAAAAGTCTCAACCCCTGGGGGCCATAGGAGGCGTTGGCCCAGGCCTGGGTAGCCACAGCCCCCGCTTTCGCCTTGGCCCAGGAAACCACCGCCGCGGCAGCCAGAAACTTCGACTGCACCGCCACGCCCCATTCCTCCTTCCGGGGGTCGTAGGCCACGATGGAGAAGGTGGAAAGCCCACCACAGGGAGATGAAAATCGCATCGTTCGCCTCCTTAATTAAGATTATAACACGCTAGAGAGGGTAGGAGCAAAGGGCTAGGGGGCGAAGTAGGGGACTATGAACCTATCGAGGCAAACCAGATCCAGGGCTAGAAAACCGAGGTAGAAGAGAGCGAGAACCGCCCTCTCCGCAGCATGCTCAAGACGTGCTTTATGGCCATCGAGGGGAAGAAGTAGGGAAGTGAGCCTGGCCAGGAGCCTTGCCCACTCCCTCAACCCCAGGGCGAAGAACAAGCCTATCGGTATGAGGGCCGGGAAGAGATACCTACCTTGATGCTGGACAAATTTGAAGTTGTACCAGAGGTGGGAGGCAGCCACCAAGAGGAGGATCAGAAGTGAGACGAATAACGTCCACCTTTGGAACTCGCTCAGCCGTTCCTCTCCCCGGCTCAACCTGGCCAAGAGGATGAAGAGACCCACCAGGATGGCCAAGGAGATGACGAATAGAAGAGTGTATATCCGGGAATCCACAAGCACCCCCATCCAGCCGAAGATAGCCCAGAAACTCTTAAAGGAGATGACGAAGAAATCTTTGACCACCTTACCCGCTCCAAATTGGGCGATCCATTCTGCGGTGGTGGGCTGGCCCACCACGATGGCGTCATGACGCGCCCAGCCGAAGATATCGAACCCCCCATAAACCAGGCTATTACGTAGGAACCACCATATCGAAAGGGCCAAGCCCATGCCCAGGCTAAGGCCCAGGTGCCGGCCAATGGCCTCCTCCCTCCGCCAGAGGTAAAGAGCCGCCACCAGGATAGAGGCTATCGCCGGGGCGTAGATGGTGGTCTTGGTGAGGAGGGCCGCAGCCAAGAGGAGACCGAGGGAGAGCGTGCTCTCTCTCCTCAACCCCTCCCTCATGGCCAGGAGGCACTGCCAGAGTATGAGGGCCAAAATCAGTTCCCCCAAGGTATCGTTGTTTATGGCTGCGGTCATGGCGATATGCATGGGGACCGTGGCTATGAAAGCCACGCTGGCCAGAGGCAGGAAGGCGTGCTCAGGGAAAACCTCTTTTACCACTAAGTACGACACGACCAGGAGCGCGCCACCCTGCAAGAGGGAAAAAATCCGCAAGACCACCACCTGCTGAGCCAAGGCTAGGGGCTTAGTTGCTAGATAGATGGGAGCGGCCAACAGGTAATAAAGGGGAGGCTGGTGGAACTCGTATCGGATGGGGGCAATCGACATCTCGGGGGGGAACTGGGCGGCCTTTATCTCCTCCAAGTATTCATGGGGGTAATCGCCCTCTTGAAGAAGGGGGAAACGGCCATTTTCGGCCAAGTAGGCGATGTAGTTATAATGGGCTGGCTCGTCGGGGGCCTCCCAGGCGGGGGTCTTGAGGGCATAAAGCGCCCCCACCACCATGTAGACCGCTACGATGAAAACCAGCCCGAACTGTCTCATCATCTCTTATGGGTAAGAATGTAGGGGAGGG
>JBHIDN010000248.1:0-3192 GCA_046760125.1 Anaerolineae bacterium | reverse complement strand
GATGAGGCTTTGAAGCAAGCGGCTCATCTCTCAGCCCGATACGTTCCCGATCGCTACCTACCCGATAAGGCTATCGACCTCATCGACGAGGCCTCCTCTCGGGTGAGGATGTATAAGATGCCTCCCCTTCCCCAGCTACAAGGAGCCCTCGATGAATTGCAAGAGATCCGCCAGAAGAAGGAGGAGGCTTTCCGGGCCCAGCGGTATGAGGGGCCGCCAACCTTCGTGACCAGGAGATGGAACTGAGCGAGGAGTTAAGGCAACTTCGCCTAGGCTCCGAAGAGGTCGAACTCCCCCAAGTCACCGCTGAGGACATCGCCGAGGTAGTCTCTATGTGGACGGGGGTGCCCGTTACCCGCATCGCTGGCGAGGAGTCAGAGCGGCTATTGCATATGGAAGAGGCTCTCCACCAACGGATCGTGGGTCAAGATGAGGCGATAGAGACCCTCTCCAAAGCGGTGCGGCGCGCGAGAGCGGGCCTCAAGGACCCCAAGCGGCCCATCGGAACCTTCATCTTCTTGGGCCCCACGGGCGTAGGTAAGACGGAGACAGCGAAGGCCTTGGCCGAGTTCATGTTCGGTAGCGAGGAAGCGCTCATCAAACTGGATATGTCGGAATTTATGGAGCGCCATAATGTGGCTCGCTTGGTGGGAGCCCCGCCGGGCTATGTCGGATATGAGGAAGGAGGGCAACTAACGGAGGCGATACGGCGTCGCCCCTATTCGGTGATCCTCCTAGACGAGGTAGAGAAGGCGCATCCCGAAGCGTTCAATATGCTCCTCCAGATCATGGAAGATGGGAGCCTAGCCGATGCCAAGGGCCGCCGCGTGGACTTCCGCAACACCATCATCCTCATGACTTCCAATGTGGGAGCCGAACTTCTCACCCGGGAGATGTCCCTGGGGTTCGCCGTTCATCGAGACGAGGCGAAAACCGCCGAGGAAGAGTATCAGAAGATGAAGGAGAAGGTCCTCGACCAACTGAAGAAGACCTTCCGACCCGAGTTCCTTAACCGGGTCGATGCCACCGTTGTCTTTCGCGCCCTCACTAAAGAGCAGATCAAACAGATCGTGGAGTTGATGCTCAGCCAGGTGCAAGAACGGCTGCGTCACCAGGAGATCAAATTAGAGGCCACAGTGGAGGCCAAGGAACTCCTAGCCAAAGAAGGATATGACCCCCACTTTGGAGCCCGTCCACTGCGTCGAGTCATCCAACAAAGGGTGGAGGACCCCTTATCCGACGGGGTGCTAGCCGGCGAATTCCAGCCCGGTGACACCGTTGTCGTTGACGTGGTGGAGGAGCAGATACGACTGCGGGCCCTGGAGTTGGTAGAAGGAGAGACCCCTTCCTAAAGCGTATGCGGGGATAAGAACGGGAGGCGACTACCCTAGGGTGGTCGCCTTTGACATTTGGGGAGCATTATGTTATCATATTGATGATCATTTCTACCTGTGTGGTAGATACATAATTTGAGAGCTTTTATCCCTAGGTACCCAAGAGATCAACGAGATAGCGAGGACTCACTATCGATGGTCCAATGGATGTGGAGGCTTCTTCACAAGGGTTGAAGGGGCGTTGGAGAGGAGCCTCCTAGCATAGTAGTAACTCTGTCTTGAGTGTACTTAGAGGTACACTCTTTTTATTGAAAAGGAGATGCAAATGAGGTTAGAACTTATGGCTCGCCTAATAGGTATGATCTTCTTCGCCGCTCTCGGTTGGCTCCTAGCCGATTTCCTGGGCAGAAAGACAGGTGCTATCGATACGCCATCATATATCCGCTATATCCTCTCCTTCATCCTGGCCGGGGGAGCGTTAGGACTTCTGACCACCCCCTGGTTGATCCTCAGGCCCTTTCGTTGGTTTCGAGGCCAGATCAAGCAGGTCCCAGCCCGTCATCTCTTGGCTGGCGTGCTGGGCTTAGCCATCGGTCTAGTTATATCCCTACCCTTCGCCTTCGCCCTCTCCTTCCTTCCTACCCCCTGGGGGAAGGTGACACCCCTCATCTCCAGCCTCCTCTTTGGCTCCTTGGGGATCGCTGTCCTAGTCATAAGGGAGGAAGATCTGATGGGGATCATCGGTAGCCGTTTCTCCAAAGAGATTCTCTCCCGTCCTGACGGCCGTTCGGTCCTCCTGGACACTAGCGTCATTATAGATGGGCGCATCGCTGACATCAGCCAGACTGGCTTTATCGAAGGGACGATGCTCGTTCCCCGTTTCATCCTGGATGAACTCCAATACATCGCCGACTCCCCTGATACCCTGAGGCGGAATCGAGGAAGACGGGGGCTGGATATGCTGAACAAACTCCAGAAGGAATCGGTCGTGCCTATCCGTATCACCGATATGGATGTGGAGGATATCAAGGACGTGGATGGGAAATTGGTAAAGTTAGCCAAAACCCTCCGTTGTCCCATCGTCACCAACGACTACAACCTTAACCGGGTGGCGGAACTGCAAGGCGTGCGGGTTTTGAACATCAATGAGTTGGCTAACGCTGTGAAAGCGGTTTACCTGCCGGGCGAGTCGCTACGGATACACCTTCTTCAAGAGGGCAAGGAACCAGGACAAGGCGTAGGCTACCTAGACGATGGGACCATGGTGGTGGTGGAGAATGGACGTCAATACATAGGTGGCAGTATAAATGTCGTGGTCACCAGGGTCCTACAGACGGTTGCCGGGCGGATGATCTTCGCCCACCCGGAGGAGAAGGGGTCTTAGAATGACCGTGATAACCGTTTCCCGGCAATTGGGGAGTCACGGAGGCGAGATCGGCGCTCGGGTGGCTGAAGCGCTGGGGCTGCGGTTCGTGGATCGGGAGATAATCCGCCAGGCCGCCCAAGAGGCTGGCGTGCCGGAGGTGGCCCTTCGAGAGATGGAATACGAAGGGCAGCGGAGCGTCATCGAGCGCATCCTGAATAGCATGAAGACCATGCCTCCCATCCCCCCTACGCCAGAGGCCTCCCTGCGGGAGCCCGCGGCCTCTATACCGTTGCCCTTCGGGGGCATCCTCAGTCCGGCCATCCCCCCTTTCACGGCCACCATGGACGACTACGTTCACATGGTGGGGATGGTGATCCGGGATCTGGCTAAGGGTGGCGATGTGGTTATCGTGGGCAGAGGCAGCCAGGTGTTGTTGCGCGATCTCCCCCAGGCTTTCCACCTCCAAGTGGTAGCCCCCTTCGAGCAGCGGGT
>JBHIDN010000247.1:0-3195 GCA_046760125.1 Anaerolineae bacterium | reverse complement strand
GACCTCTACTACATCGAAAACTGGTCCATACTCTTCGATATCAAGATAATCCTCAGAACCTTCCTCTCGATCTTCACAGATCGTAACGCCTATTAACAAGGCGCCTCAGAGGCGAGCACTTGACAGAGAGAGGAATTCGTGGTATCATTTTTTAGCACTCTCTTGATTAGAGTGCTAATTCCTTGTGGAATGGCTAAATGCTGACGGAGAGACAGAAGACTATATTGGATCTGGTAGTGAGAAGATATATCGCCACCGCCGTTCCGGTAGGCTCCAAGGCGCTGGTGGGGCAACCGGACTTGAATGTAAGTTCGGCTACCATTCGCCATGAGATGGCTTCCCTGGAGGAGGCAGGCTATCTGACTCACCCTCACACCTCAGCCGGGCGGATGCCCACGGAGAAGGGGTATCGCTACTTCGTAGAGCATCTGATGGAGGAGAGGGCGCTATCCGTAGAAGAACAGCGCATGATCCGCCATCAGTTCCATCAAGCGCGAATGGATTTAGATCAATGGTTGAAACTCTCGGCGGCCATCTTGGCCCGCAGCGCGCGGAACGCGGCTCTCATCACGGCGCCCAAGGCGGCTCGCTCTCGGCTAAAGCATCTGGACCTTATCTCTGTGGGCGAGTCGGGTGTCCTCTTACTCCTGGTTTTCCATGAGGGCAGCCTGAGGCAGGAGATCCTCACCTCTGTCCCGCCCTTGGAGCAAGGGGAGTTGAGCCGTCTAGCCAACGAACTGAACGTTAGGCTGGGCGGTCTCACCAGCGAAGAGATAAGGACCCGGATGGCTGGTTTTGGAGGCTTCAAGAGGAGGGTATCTCAACATCTGGTAGAGGTGATGGAACAGGTCGACCGAAGGCGAGCCAGCGATATATACCATGACGGGATCACGAATATCCTGCGACAACCCGAGTTCGCCGAGGTGGAAAGGGTAGAGAGGGTCTTGGGCATACTAGAGCGCCGTACCTTCCTCGAGTCCCTCCTAGCGGAGGTGGAACTCACCCATGGGGGGGTGCAGGTCCTCATCGGAGGGGAAGGCCGCTGGCGCGAGGTGAGGGATTGTAGCATCGTTTTGGCCCGCTACGGCGTGGCTTATGAGGCGACGGGCATCCTGGGTGTCCTGGGCCCCATGCGCATGCCTTATGAGAGGTGCATCTCCGCGGTGCGCTATATGGCGAGCCTGATGACCGATCTTTTCTCTGAATCTTACGGTCTTTCCACATAATGACATCTGGAGGTAAGATCGATATGCCAAAACAGAAAAAGCCTCTACAGGAGAGGGTTACCGAGGCCGAAGAGGCCCTGGCTGAGTTGCCCGAGGGGCCCCAGACTCCAGAAGAACTCCGCACTGCCCTCGAGGAGGAAAGAGCCAGGGCGGAGGAGTACCTGGATCAGTGGAAGCGGGCCCGAGCCGAGTTCGCCAACTTCAAGAAAAGGAATGAGAAGGAACGGGAGGAACTCCTGAAGTTCGCCAATTCGGTCCTCATCGCCAAACTCCTCCCTATCCTCGATGACTTCGAGAGGGCCTTGAAGACGATACCGGACAGGATACACACCCTCACCTGGGTGGAGGGGATATTCCTCATTCACCGGAAACTCCAGGCTATTCTGGAGCAGGAGGGGGTGACCGAGATAGAGGCGGAAGTAGGAAAGGAGTTCGATCCCGCCATCCATGAGGCGGTGGTGCATGAGGAGAGTGAAGAGTACAAAGAGGGTCAGATCATAGACATTTTGCAGAAGGGTTACAAGTTGCACGATAGGGTCGTGCGACCAACTCTGGTAAAGGTAGCAAAGGAGAAGAGCGCATAATAAGGCGCTCTTGAGGAGGGATAGATATGGCTAAGGCGATAGGTATAGATCTAGGGACCACCAACTCCGTGGCTGCGGTTATGGAGGGTGGAGAGCCTACGGTGATCCCTACCGCTGAGGGGTCGCGACTCTGCCCCTCGGTGGTGGCGGTAACCAAGACGGGGGAGAGGTTGGTAGGCCAGGTGGCCAAACGTCAGGCGGTAACTAACTCTGAAAACACCATCTTCTCCATTAAGCGGTTCATGGGGCGCAAGTATAAGGACCCCACGGTACAGCATGATATCGAACTCGTGCCTTTCAAATTGAGCGAGGCCCCCAACGGAGATGTGCGCGTGCATATGGGGGGCAAGGAGTACTCGCCACCCGAGATATCCTCTATGATCCTCCAGAAGTTGAGGAGGGACGCTGAGGCCTACCTGGGCGAGTCGGTGACCGAGGCGGTGATCACCGTCCCCGCTTATTTCAACGACTCCCAGAGGCAGGCCACCAAGGAGGCGGGCAGGATAGCGGGATTAAAAGTCTTGCGCATCATCAACGAGCCCACCGCCTCCTCCCTGGCTTATGGCCTGGATAAGAAGGCGGATGAGCGGATAGCCGTCTTCGACCTGGGGGGCGGCACCTACGATATCTCTGTCTTGGAGATAGGCGAGGGGGTCTTCGAGGTGAAGTCCACCAACGGGGACACCCACCTGGGAGGCGATGATTTCGACCAGCGGATCATCGACTGGATAGCCGACGAGTTCAAGAAGGAGCAAGGGATAGACCTGCGCGAGGATAAGATGGCCCTCCAGCGGCTGAAAGAGGCAGCGGAGAAGGCCAAGTGCGAACTCTCCACCGTGATGCAGACGGAGATCAACCTCCCCTTCATCACCGCTGACGCCTCTGGCCCCAAGCACCTCACTATGACCCTTACCCGGTCTAAACTGGAGCAGTTGGTGGGGGATCTCGTGGAGAAGACTATCCCTCCTATGAAGCAGGCGCTGGAGGATGCGAAACTTAAGCCTTCCGATATCGATGAGGTGATCCTGGTAGGGGGGCAGACGCGGATGCCCGCCGTCCAGAAGATGGTGGCCGAGTTCTTCGGCAAGGAGCCCCACAAGGGGATTAACCCCGACGAGGTGGTAGCCCTGGGGGCGGCCATCCAAGCCGGGGTGCTAAAGGGAGAGGTGAAGGAGGTCTTGCTTCTGGATGTCACCCCCTTGACCTTGAGCATCGAGACCCTGGGCGGCGTGGCCACGCCCCTAATCGAGCGGAACACCACCATTCCCACCAAGAAGTCCCAGATCTTCTCCACCGCCGCCGATGGGCAGACCTCGGTGGAGATCCACGTGGTGCAGGGGGAGCGGCCCATGGCCGCCGACAACAAGACCCTGGGACGCTTTATC
>JBHIDN010000246.1:0-3199 GCA_046760125.1 Anaerolineae bacterium | reverse complement strand
CTCTAGGATGGTGACATCGGGCAAGATATAATCGGCATACATCGATGTCTCTCCGATAACGATGTCACAGGCGATGAAGAGAGGTACCTTCTCCGTGTCTTGGAGTATCTTCTTCTGTTCTTCGCTGGCCGGCACCGAAAGGGCCGGAGTCCCCATATGTAGGAAGAGCGCCTTGATCGGATAGGGGTACTCATCGGCAGCGCTAGGTAGGATCTCTTGGTAGATATTACCAGCAAAGGGGAACCAAGGCCTCTTGGCTGGGTAACCATCCCTCTGGAAGAGGTTCTCCGCATCCTCATACCTCTTCTTCTCGCGGGTGATGGGGATGCCGCCCCCTTTCACATCCGGGGCAGGGGGCACGATGTCGCCCATGGTATAGGGGTTGCCTTCTTTGCCCCCTGTCTCGTGGTAGTGGCCGCCGCCTTTCTGCCAGCCCCCCTTCCAATCGAAGTTGCCCACCATGAAATTGAGGGCCGCTAGCGCTCGAGCAGTGTAAAAGCCGTTAGTGTGCTGGACCGGGCCGCGGTAGAAGTGAGCCAGGGCTCTCTTGCCGTGGCTGGTGAACTCATCAGCCAACCGCTCGATAGTTGCCTTGGGTACGCCGGTGATCTCGGCATACTCGTCAAGGCTGTACTTGGCTGCCTCTTCCCAGAGCAAGGTGAAGGCTGACTTGACGGCGATGCCGTTGATCTCGGTGTCCACCTCCAGGTCGCCACCCGACGCTTCTTCAGCCAAGGCAGGCTCGCCATCCATTAGTACCACTAACTGCTCCTCGCTCCCAATGCCGATCTCGCTAGCTCGCAGAAAAGCACCGAGCAGGCCATCTTCGATCTTGACCAGATAGGCAGCATCGCTCCAACTCTTCTCTCCGTCGGCCTCAGCAGCATCGGCGTTCGGGTTGCTAAGGAAAGTGACATCGTACCGTCTGTTCTCGATGATCCAGCGGATCATCCCCATGGCTAGAGCCGCATCGGTCCCTGGCTTGATGGGTACCCAGTCGCCAGCCTTAGCCGCGGTGTTGGTGAAGCGAGGGTCAACGACGGTCATCTTCAGTATTCCCTCTGCCATCGCCTTCATCAACTTGCGAGCGAAGTGGGGAGGGCCAAAGCCGGCCTCCAGCGGGTTGGCACCAAAATAGATGATGTATTCACAGTTCAGGATGTCGGGCACAACGTGGTGGTATTTGTAGTCCAAGGAGTGCTCTAGCCCCACATGATGGCTCAACTCGCAGATGCTGGTATGCTCGATCTTGGAGTTGACGGAACCGAAGACCTTTTTCATCCAGTGGCCGATGATGTCCTTCCGGCCGTGTTCGGCGCGGCCGATCATCATCACGAACTGGTTGGCCTTGGGGCCTAACTCTGGGAGGGCAGGATCGATGAGGTCAAGACTGCGGATGGCGGCCAAACCCTCAAAGGGGCCACTATCAGGGAAACTACCACCGTTCACGATCTCATCGATGGCCTGCTCCCAACTGATGGCCTCCCACTCCCCTGAGCCACGAGGGCCCACCCGCTTGAGCGGTTGCTTGACTCGGTAAGGGTCGTAGCAGGTCTGAATCAAGGCCTGGCCCTTGGGGCAGATACGTCCCCGCTCGGTCTTAGCCTCTTCCGGCTCGGTATCGTAAGGCAAGATCTCCTCGAGAGAGCGATTCATGGGGCTGTAGGGGTTGCCGTCGATCTTGGTCACCCGGCCATCGACGATCTTAGCCTGGATGGTGCAAGAGGTATGGCATTGGAGGCAGGAGGTATAACGGATATCCACCCCTGGCTCGGTCTCCAGGGGGTCGGGGCCCGGAATGCTCCAGGCAAGCCGCCGTGACCTCGACTCGGGTACCGCCACCGCGGCGCGCAGGAAGCCGGGGGTGCTCGCCAGCGCGCCTAAGGCGGCGCTGGCCTTGATGAAGGTCCGACGGCTGATCTTTCTCTGATTCTTAGTGCTCACGAGCCTTCTCACCTCCCTCATCACCTACTTTCATACCAGGGTTGCCCACCATGACAGAGCAGGCAATCCTCGCTAGTGACCGCGGACTCATCCACCAGCGGAGAATCCATCCTCTCTTGCCAATCTCCATGGCAGGTTGTGCAGTCCGTATCCTTGAAAGAGATGTCCATCGTCTCTGGGAAGGGGGAATGGCATTGGGCGCAGAGATCAACATCCACCTGCCTTCTCAGGCCGGCCGCTGAGCCTTCCCGCAAATCGATGCTGCTGTGACAGTCGGTGCAGGTAATGCTCAAGAACGGAGAGGTCAGATGTACAACGTGAGGAGGAGCTACTTCTTCATCGAGGGAGGTCTCCTCGGTGCGACTCCCGTGACAGGCGATGCACTCTTGAGCAGTAATGGTGGTGGCCTCCAGATGCAGGGTAACTAGGTTAGGGGTGGGCGTGGGCGCTACCGTAGGTATAGGTGTTGCAGTCAAAGTGGGCGTAGGAGGCGGTGCAGTGGGGGTGGGGGTGGGACTGGGAGTTGGCGCTGCACAAGCGGTTAAGAACAAGAGCAGAGCGGTGAGGGTAATGAAAGACCAGCTACTGAATGGCATTCTCTCCTTCATCCTTCCTCCGCGAGAAAATCTCTTCACAGTTACAGAGAGATCAGCATGAGACGCCATGATCAGACAGAGACATGAGTGACGGCTGGACACCGTTTCCCCGGCTATGGCGTTCTGCCTTGATAAAAAACCCTCTCCGACACGAACCTCATCTCGTGCCAGAGAGGCACCTTCACCACACCCGCGAGATGCCTTCATCAGCATTTCGCAGAACTAATAACGATGTGCATTGTATCACAAATTCGGACTTCCGTCAAGATTGCCAGGCGTCCCGATCGCGTCACCTTGGTTCAGGATTTTCCGGGGGCATCTATCTTAAAGAGTGCTCGCCTTTTCCCATCTCTCAGCTCATAATCTCCCACAGCCAGTCTTGGCCACCCTTTCGCGCCCTCTCCCTAGCCATCCACAACCGATTGAAGTTCTCCGCTCCTCTGTCGCTCTTAAAGCCATCCATAGGTCTGGTTCTCCTTCGATACTCTCTTATGGCCCTCTCCATCCGGGAGGTGGTAGGAGGCACTCCTTCCTCTGGACTCCTGAGATATTCTATCCCTTTCTTGAGCTGAGGCCTCCTTACAGGATCCCGTGGGAAAAGGTATCGAGCCAGAGAACGATCCTCTTTAGCTAAAGCTCTGAAGCGAGCTATAGCCTTC
>JBHIDN010000245.1:0-3209 GCA_046760125.1 Anaerolineae bacterium | reverse complement strand
CGAGGGTAGTCTAGAAGTAGGGCTGTTGGTTGAAGTCTACGCCTACCTCCAAGAGGATGGCACTTTGCAGGCTACTAAGATCGAGGTAGAGGAGCCGCCTGAGGTCACAGAGACCCCTGAGGCTACAGTGACGCCTGGGGCCACGGAGACACCAGAGGCGGAGGAGACCCCGGAGATAGAGGAGACACCAGAGGCGGAGGAGACCCCTGAGGTGGAGGAGACCCCTGAGGTGGAGGAGACCCCTGAGGTGGAGGAGACCCCGGAGATAGAGAAGACACCAGAGGCGGAGGAGACACCTGAGCCTGACGATGAGGATGATGAGCATCACGACGATGATGAACATCACGACGACGAGCATCATGATGACGATAATGAGAGCTAGTCAGGGAGTCTAGAGAGAAGCGATGAAGCCTGCATAACTTAGTGCAGGCCTCATCCTTTTTAAAATAGTGCAGTAGGAGCGGTTCAGAACTCCGTCACTCCGGTGAAAGTGAAATTATCTATCTTGAGAGCGGGTACGCAACCACACCCCAGGTGGCTACTTAGGAGGAGTTTCCGCTCCTTCCCTATCATCTCCACGGAGGATAGAGCCTCCAAGATGCTCTGGGTGAAGCGGAGGTTTTTGATGGGGCGGGTGATCTCTCCTCTCTCGATGAGGAAAGTTCCGTCCCTGGTCATCCCGGTGATGATGGTTTTGAAGCGGTGGACGGGGTTCATGTAGTGGAAGCGGGTGACCCAGATGCCTTGCTCTGTAGAAGCGAGCATCTCTTCTTTGGTGGCCTGACCGGTGGCCATAAAGCGGTTCGCGGGCAAGGGACCATAGGGGTTGGGAGCGGGAAGGGTGGCGTGGCCCGTCGATTCCTTCCCCTCTTCGCGCCCTGCGGTATAGGTGTCGTAGACCACGGAGGTGGCTAGGCCCTCCCTTATGAACTCCACCTTCCTCTTTGGGACGCCCTCATAATCGAAGGGCATGGGCAGCCCTTGGGGGTCGAGCCCGTCATCCCAGAGGGAGATATTTCTTCCCACGATCTTCTCTCCAAACCGATCGGTCATGAAACTCCGCTTCTCTTGGACGGCCAGCGCCCCGCAGCCCAGGTAGGTGAGGTAGAAGAGCATCTCCTCCACGGCGTGCTCCTCCAGGATCACCGTGTAGTCTCCAGGCTCGATCTCTATAGGGTCTTGGCTGCGAAGGGCTTTTTCTATCGCCTCTTGGCCTAAGGCCTGAGCATCTATCTGGGTCACATCGACTGAGGTAGCATGGGCGTAGCCAGAGCCGGAGTCGGCCATGATTACGATCTCCAAATCGGCGAGGGTGGTAGGGTAGTAGGCGAAGACCCCTAGGGAGTTAGCCACCGCGACCTCCCCTCTGGCGGTATTGAAAGCCCCCGAGGCGTTTAGCCCCTTCTTTTGGGCTTGCCGACAGACTATCCCTGCGGCCTCGGCCCGCTCTTGAGGACTAAAGAGCGCCGTGGCTTCCACGAACCCCTCCACCGGGGGAATGGGCTGTGGTGAGGGCAGGGATAGGAAGTCAGGGTTCTCCCTTTGGAGTTTGGCTGCCCCGATGGCAGACTTCACCGCTTGAGTCAGCGCTTCGTCGCTCAGGTCGTTAGTGGTGGCCACGCCTATCTTCTTGTTCACTACCGCCCGCACTCGAACTTGAGCGTTCTTTTCGGCCACGTTTTGATGGATATAGGAGTTGGCGAAGCGGGTCAACCGATTCTCCTCCCCTAATATGACCACCTCCGTCTGGTCAGCGGTGGAGAGAGCCAGTACCCGTTCCGCGACCTCCTTTATCTTCGCTTCACCAAGCATCACCGCTCCTTTCTCAAGAGGCTCCGAATCTCCGCCGTCACGGGAGGAGTTATCGCCTGCTCGACAAGGAATTCGTTGAGCAACTCAAGATCCACTCGGTTTTTCAACAATGATATTATCTGGTTGACGCGCTCTTCTCTCTTAGGCATGAGGTAGTAGGTCACTAGTTGGATCTCTAGGGGGATGCAGGGCACCTTCCACCCCTGGAAAGGAAGGGAAGACTCCCACCGCCAGAGCAAGGAATCCGTTCCCAGTTCCACACTCCCCTGGGGAGTCTCTATCACTAGATCGCCGATGAGGTCGATCTCCACCCCCTCGATGCGGCAATGGCCGTAGTAACTGGTGAAGGGCTCACTGGTTCGCCGGTGGGGCGGGCTCTCCACGAACTCCCCCAGGGTTTCAGCCATGAGGCGGGCCGCGTCACCGCTGGGAAGGAAGAGATCGACATCGCGCGGCGAGATCTCCAGCCCTCGCAGGGCCAACGCCACGCTCCCCCCGAGTCTCCATTCGATGGAGGAGCCCTGTAGCCTCTCCAGGATGGTTGAGAGGGCTCGTCGGACCTGGGTGGGGAGCATGCCTATCTCATCACCCCCACACGAACGTTCCTGAAGCGAGCGGGAGCGGTCCCATGTCCTACATGGGCTGACTGGCTGGGCTGCCCCTTGCCGCAGTTGGGGGTGCCCCATATCTGCCAGTGATCCCGGTTGCAGATGGCGTCGCAGGAACGCCAGAACTCCGGCGTGATGTCGGTGTAAGTGGCGTTCTTCAGAAGGGCGCCCAATTTGCCCTTCTTTATCTCGTAGGCGATCTCCGTCCCGAACTGGAAGTTGAGCCGCTTATCGTCGATGCTCCACGATTTGTTGGTATCCATGAATATGCCCTCTTCGGTATCGGCGACGAGATCTTCCAGGGTCCACTCTCCGGGCTCCAGATTGATGTTGGTCATGCGGATGAGGGGGATGCGGTTCCAGCCATCGGCCCGCATAGCGCCGTTGCTCCTCTGGCCGAGCTTAGCCGCCGTCTCCCGGGAAGTGAGGTAACCGACGAAGATGCCTTCCTTCACGATGGGCGTACGCTGAGCCGGAATCCCTTCATCGTCGTAACCAAAAGTTCCTAGCCCTCTAGGGAGGGTAGCGTCAGCGGTGATGTTTACTATCTCAGAGCCATACCTGAAATGGCCCAGCTTCTCTAAGGTGAGGAAACTCGTTCCGGCGTAACTCGCCTCCGTACCCATCACCCTATCCAATTCGATGGGGTGGCCACAGGACTCATGGATCTGGAGGGCCAGTTGGGTTCCTCCCAGGATGAGAGTGGTTATCCCGCTGGGGCATTGTTTGGCGGTGAGTAGGGCAACCGCCTCCTCGGCTATCCTTTGGGCGTTCTCCAACAGGCCCATG
>JBHIDN010000244.1:0-3211 GCA_046760125.1 Anaerolineae bacterium | reverse complement strand
GGTCGAAGAGAAGGGCGAGAAGGCAGAGGCTAGGTTTATAGTGAGGCTGCGCACCGTTCTTTTGGGCGAGTTTCAGGTGGAGAACATCTTGCCTCTGGTTTGGGAAGAGGGATGGAAAGTGGTGTGGTCGCCGTCTCTTATCTTCCCTGGTCTGAGCGAGGAGAACTTGGTCTATCTAGAAAGGGAGGTCCCCGCCAGGGCCAACATCTATGCCCGAAACGGAGAGCCTTTGGCCATCGAAGGAGCTCTAGTGGTGGTGGGGGTAGTACCGGGCCAAATCCAAGATGAGTCCCGGCTCCTTTCAGAGTTAAGTCGCATCGTGGGGATGAGCCAGGGGGAGATAAGCGAAAAGTATCATGCTGTGGGCATACAGCCCCATTGGTGGGTACCCATCGGGGAGATCTCCTTCGAGGAGAGTATCGAGTATCGAGATACCCTCTCTTCCTTGGCTGGGGTATCCCTGCGGGAGAAGCCGATAAGGACCTACCCCCAGGAGACCGTGGCGGCCCATATCGTGGGGTATGTGGGGGAGATCGATCAAGAGGAGTTGGCCTCGCTCTCCGATGAAGGGTATCGAGATGGCGACAGGGTGGGCAAGGCCGGCCTGGAGCGGTGGGGGGAGGGATACCTGGCCGGCCGGATGGGAGGGGTTCTTTCCGTCGTCACCCCTCAAGGAGAGGTGGTGGAGGTGGTCAGGGAGTACCTCGCCCGTCCCAGCCGCAGCATCTATACTACGATAGATCTAGATCTGCAGAGGGTGGCAGAAGAAGCGTTAGGCGATAAAACCGGGGCTATCGTGGCCTTGGACCCCCATAGCGGAGAGATCCTGGCCATGGTAAGCCATCCCACCTTCGACCCCAATCCGTTGATCCAAGGATTAGAGGCCAGTGAGTGGCAAGCTCTCCTCGGGGATCCCGGACGACCTTTGCTCAACAGGGCCACCCAGGGAGCCTATCCCACCGGCTCCGTCTTCAAGATAGTGACCGCCACGGCGGCCCTAGAGGGGGCGGGCTTCGACTCCTCGTTCACCATTCATTGCACCGGCTCCTGGCGAGCGCCATGGGGGCGGGTCTATACCGACTGGGCCGCTCATGGGGATATGGATTTTCGCTGGGCTATCATCCGCTCCTGCGATGTCTTCTTCTTCCAGATGGGGTTACGCCTAGATAATATAGACCCCTGGTTGCTTCCCAATTTCGGACATAGACTGGGCTTTGGGGAACTGACGGGCATAGAGGTGGACGAGACAGAGGGGCTTGTCCCCGATCCCGCCTGGAAGGAGGTGGGGTTCACCGGCGTGGGGAACCCCTTCTGGGTGCCAGGCGACGCGGTGAACTTGGCCGTGGGACAGGGGGACCTCCTGACCACCCCCCTCCAAGTAGCCAACATGATGGCTGCCATAGCCAACGGGGGCACACTCTATAGGCCCCATCTGGTGCTTCGTCTGGGAGCCACGCTCAAGGATGAAGAAAAGGTCTTCGAGCCAGAGGAGATAGGCAAACTGCCCCTTTCGCCTGAGCACCTGCAACTGATCCAGGAGGCGCTGCGGGAGGTGGCTATGAACCCCCAGGGGACGGCTTACTATGCCTTCAAAGATTCCCCCTTCCCGGTGGCGGGGAAGACGGGGACGGCGGAGGTCCCCAGCGGGAATCCTCACGCCTGGTTCGCGGGGTATGCCCCCGCCGATGACCCCCAGATAGCGGTGGCGGTAGTGGTGGAGCATGGCGGCGAGGGCTCTGTGGCCGCCGCTCCCATACTCCGCCAAGTGGTGGAGAGTTACCTGGCTCTTGTGAGCGAGAGGTAGCAAGATGCTAGCACCTAACGAGGAAAGATGTCGAGAGTTGGCTGCTAAGTTACGCCAGGTTCAGCTCTTGCCAGACGAGTTTCTGATCACAGCGGAGTCGGAAGAAGAGAGATCAAGGGAGGCCAACTTCTGGTTCTATCTGGTGGGCATCTGTCAGCATACGAAGAGTTTGCAAGGCAGCCTAGATGAGGACTACCGGCGGTATTGGGAGACCACCCTCTATACCCATTACTACTAAGAGGTGTGAAATCAGATGAGCCTTCAAATCGGTTTAATCGGTTTGCCCAATGTAGGTAAAACCACTCTCTTCAACGCCCTCACCGGGGCCCGTGCCCCCGTGGCCCCTTACCCTTTCACCACTCTTGAGCGAAATGTGGGGGTGGCCACCGTCCCCGATGAACGGCTGCAAAGGATCGCTGCCCTGGTGAACCCGGAGGAGATCGTACCCACTACCATCGAGTTCGTAGATATCGCTGGCTTAGTGAAGGGGGCCAGCCAGGGGGAGGGGCTGGGCAACCAGTTCTTGGGACATATCCGCAACGTGGATGCGGTCTGTATGGTGGTACGCTGTTTCTCCGCCGCCGACATCCCTCACATGACCCCGGAACTGGACCCCAAAGACGATATCGAGGTGGTGGAGTTGGAGTTGGCTCTGGCGGATCTGGCCACCGTGGGGAGGCGGCTGGAGAAGTTGAGGCGTCAAAGAAAAGGTGGTAAGGGAGAGCATGAGGAGGAACTGGAGTTGTTGGAGCGCCTTCACGAGGCCCTAAGCCAAGGCAGGCAAATACGTAGGTTGCCGCTAAACGCGGAGGAGAGGGAGATAGTGAGACCTTTGAACTTGCTCACCAGCAAACCCAGATTGTACGTGGCCAATGTGGACGAAGAGGCGCTCCCCTCTGGGAGCGAGTTAGCGGCAGCGGTGAAAGAGGCGACCGATGCCGAAGTGATCGTTCTCTGTGCCGGGTTGGAGGCAGAACTCTTGGGGTGGCCCCAGGAAGAAGCCCAAGCCTACAGGAAGGAGTTGGGACTTGAGGAGCCAGGACTCAACCGTCTGATCGAGGCCAGTTATCGGCTCCTCGACCTAGTCACCTTTTTCACCACCACCGGAGGCCGAGAGGTCCGCGCTTGGACGGTACCACGAGGCACTCCTGCAGTGGAGGCCGCAGGAAAGATCCACAGTGATATGAAGAAAGGCTTCATCCGGGCCGAGATCATATCGTACGAAGATCTCATGAGGGCTGGTTCCTTTGCCCGGGCTCGAGAGACGGGACTCTTGCGTTTAGAGGGGCGCGATTACCGGATACAGGAGGGAGACATCGTCCATATTCGATTTCACCAGTAGCGTATAAATAGTCAGACGTCCTATGTCAATATGAAGGTATGTTTTCAAAGGCTGGTTCTTTCCAT
>JBHIDN010000243.1:0-3224 GCA_046760125.1 Anaerolineae bacterium | reverse complement strand
GGGGGAAGAGGTCTTTGAAGACCCGGGTCAAGACATGCCCCACGTGGGGCAGGCCGTTGGCCGTGGGCGGCCCCTCGTAGAAGACCCAACGAGGAGCGTCTTTACGCCACTCCAGGCTCTTCTTAAAGATCCCGTTCTTTTGCCAGAAGGAAAGTATCTCCTTCTCCAGTTTTACGAAATCGACCTTGGTGGGTACCTCTTTGAACATCTTTCACCTCCGATGAGAGCACCTGCCAACCTCATCGTTGGCGATTTGAGGCCAGAACGATCAATCGTCGGCTGTCTAAGGTGTATGGCTCCTCGTCGAAACCACCATAAACAGTCTCAACACTCAAGCCCACCCCCTTCAACATCTGTGCCAGTTCCGTCAGTGTATACACCCTCAAGGAGTGATGGGTCTCCCATGTGGAGCCGTCGGGCTTGATATATATCCAGCGCACATTATTCCGACTGGTGAGGAGGTCGAACTCCCGCTCTTCCAACAGCCGTCCCCCCTCGGGGTTCTCCAACCAACCCCGAGGTTGGTAGTTTCTCATCAGCCATTCCCGGTTTATCACGTCCAAGAGGAACTTCCCACCTGGCTTCAGGGCTTCGGCCACGGCCTGGAGCACCTTGAGGTCTTCTCCCTCGCTCTCTAGGTATCCAAAAGCGGTGAACATATTGATACCAGCATCGAACTCTCGCCTGAAGAGGATGTCGCGCATGTCCCGCTGGATAAACTCCACCCCCACCCCTCTGGTCTGGGCCGCCTCACTCGCCCTCTCTAAGGAGGGCGCATCGAAGTCGAGACCAACCACGCTGTATCCCCGGGCAGCCAATTCTATGGAGTGGCGGCCATGCCCACAGCAGAGGTCCAAGATACGCGCCCCAGGTGCCAGGCCCAAGACTTTCTCCACAAAGTCCACTTCTTCTCTCGTCCTCGCTTCCTCGATGTGTCTTCCCACAGCCTCCAAGTATCGCTCTCCGAAGAACTCGCAATACCAAGGCTCGCTCCCCCCACTTCTCTCTCCCATTTCTACTCCTCCAGGGCGATCCTCAGCCTCTTATTTATCCGTCCCTTGCTCTCATGGCCCACCACTCGAATATGCCCCACCTCTTTGGTGTTGGCCACGTGCGTTCCACCATCGGCCTGCATATCCAGCCCCTCTATCTCTACCACCCGCACCTCTCTTATCCCCTCCGGCAGGAGGTTAATCTTGGTGCGGATCAGGTCCGGGATCTGGAAAGCCTCCTCCCGAGGGAGTATCTTTATCTTGACCGGGTGCGCCGCCTCCACCTCACGGTTGATCTTCTGCTCCACCTCTTGGGCGAAATCGGCGCTCATATGCTCCAACTCGAAATCCATCCGCGCCTTAAGGGGCTCCATATTTCCCCCGGTGACCGAGGCCCCATAGTCCCTAAAGATTACACCGCAGAGGATATGCAAGGCGGTATGAGTGCGCATCAACTTATACCGATGCTCCCAATCGATCTCCCCATAGACTCTACTCCCTGCTGGGGGCGGCTCTCTATCCAGTTTGTGGAAAACCTTCCCCTTCTTGCTCACCTTGAGCACTCTGTAGATCTGTCCTTGATCGTCTAAGAGAACGCCAACATCGCTGGGCTGTCCCCCGCCCTGAGGGTAGAAAGCTGTGCGGTCCAAGACGACCTTACTTCCCTCTACCTCCATTATTGTGGCCTCAAACTCCCGAAGGTAACTGTCCGTCAAGTGCAGCAACTCGGTCACACGATCCTCCCTCCATCTAAACGATAAGCCCTCGTCCTAGGGACGAGGGCTTTACCCCCGCGGTACCACCCTAATTAGCGACTTCCCGCTCACTCGTTAGGGTACGTGTTCATACCCTCGCCTGGGATAACGGGTAGCGAACCCGGCCAAGTCTACTCGGCAACCCTTTCGGTTGGCGGCTCCGGAGGGATTTTCAACGGGGTCATACCGCATCCGGCTTCCACCTTACCCAGACTCTCTAGCCGGCGAGCACCCGCCTACTCGTCTCCATCATGGCCTTTAATTGCCAATAGTATGCCATAAAAGGGCGATTTTGTCAACCTGGGCCCTTCACAGATCGCTGAGGCAACAAAGAAAGCCAGCAGGCTTTGCAGCCTGCTGGCTCAGGACGTCCCCCGCTGTGTCGTGTGCTCACAAGTTTTGAACCTGCTTTCGCAGGTGGGTGCCTACCTATCGGTTATTGCCCTACGGACAGCCCCTCTAGAGATCGGCTCCCTATTTCTCAAGTGTTGGCTCAAAACTCTCCGGTCGCATCACGGGCACTACAGGGCGACGCAACATTAATATAGCATATAATGGCCAAAATTGCAAGCACAAAACCCTTTGGTGCCCGAGATTTTAAGGTTCTTCATCTGCTAGCCGAAGGTGCAACTCCTTCAGTTGCACCTCGGAGACGGGCGATGGGGCTTGGAAGAGGAGGTCTTGGGCGCTCTGGGTCTTGGGGAAGGCGATAACCTCCCGAATATTCTCCTCCCCGGCTAGCACCATCACTAGCCGGTCTATGCCTGGGGCGATACCTCCATGGGGAGGGGTGCCATATTCGAAGGCGGTGAGGAGGTGGCCGAATTGGCTCTCTATGGTCTCCCGGGAGAGGCCCATGATCTCAAATATCAACTCCTGGATCTCCCGGCGGTGGATACGGATGCTCCCCCCTCCTATCTCCACATCGTTGCAGACCAGGTCGTACTGCTGGGCCTTGGCCGCGCCAGGGTTGGTCCTCAGGAGGGGGATATCTTCCTCCCGAGGGGCGGTGAAGGGGTGATGCTTGGCATCCCAGCGACCCTCTTGCTCTTTCCACTCGAAGAGGGGCATATCCACTACCCAGACGAAGGCCAGAACGTTCGGGTCTCTCAGCCCCAACCGCTCCCCCATCTCCAAGCGGAGGTGGCCCAGAGATTCGACCACCACTTGAGGTTGGCCAGCCACCAGGAAGAGGAGGTCGCCAGGTTCCGCTTCTAGGCGGGATACGATGGCCGAAACTTCTCCCTCCGATAGATATTTCGTTACCGGAGAACGGAATTCTCCTCCCTCCCCAACGGCTATGCTGATCAAACCCTGGGCCCCATAATCTCTCACCAACGCCATCAATTCATCGATCTCTTTGCGGCTATAATCGGCACAGCCTGGGACCTTGATGGCTTTCACTTTTCCTCCTGCCTCTACGGCAGCCCGGAAGACCTTGAAGTCGCTCTCCGCTACCAGGTCGCTTATATCCACT
>JBHIDN010000242.1:0-3233 GCA_046760125.1 Anaerolineae bacterium | reverse complement strand
TAGGGGTGCAAGCGACCATCCCCGCCGAACCGCTCCAACAAAGCCCCACAATAGTCGATGGTCCCCATCACCGATTGAGGGGTCTGCCTGGGCAAACCAATCATGAAGAAGATATCTAGCCTTTGACAGCCTGCTTCCAGGGCGTGTCGTATGGTGGCTTCCACCTCCTCATTGGAGTAGCCCTTACCGAAGGCTCGTCTCACCTTTGGGTCGTGGGATTCCAAAGAGAACTCCAAACAGAGGCGGGGGAAGGAAGAGACCACCTCCTCCAAGAATCCCCGCGAGGCTGGGCTGAAGAGTTCTACGATCGCTTCTCCCTCCACACTCTGAAGAGAGGATAACAATTTCTGTGCGTAATCGATACCTGCCTGGCGGAGATCCCCTAACAGGAAAACCGGACCTCGGCTGAAGCGTTTAATATCCTTAATATCCTGAGCCAACATCTCCGGCGTTCGATAGGCGGGCTTTTCCCGGCCGAAGAGGTGGCGCGAAGCGTAGGCTGACCCTCCGCAGGTGACACAGCCCTGGGTACAACCCCGACAACTGAGGCTGGCCATGATAGGGTACCCTAGCCAGTTGAAGAAAGGGATATTGCTGACCAAGTCACGGTCCCGAACCACGGCTTTCACCAGGTGGCTATAGTCCAGCGCCACGTCGCTCAAGTCGGGAGGCAGATAAGTGAAGGGGTTGACTCTCGGTTCTCCCCTTTCGTCCCGCCAAGTGAGGTTGGCCACCCGGTCGAGAGGCCCCTCAGATGCCAGGGCCCTCATCAGTTGCAGAAGCGGCTCCTCCGTCGAATCACCTCGCAACACATAGTCCACCTCCTGCCTAGCCACCAGTTCCTGGTGATAATAGGAAGCCGAGAAGCCACCCATGATCACCGGGGTCTGGGGATGGTGACGCTTGACGATCTTGGCCACCTCAAGGGATCCCTGGGCGTGAGGTAACCAATGGAGGTCGATGCCGAAGGCCAAGGGGTCCAAAGAAGCGATAAGCGCCTCGGCATCGAAGCCCCTATCCTTGAGCATCCGCACCGCCAGGTTGACGATGCGGGTTCGGAAGCCATGCCTTTCTAAGTATTCGGCCAAGGTAGTAAATCCGATGGGGTACATCTCAAAGATAGGGGTGGAGGGCACGAGATCGCTGATGGGGCCATATAGGATCGCCTCTTTTCGAAAGTCATAAACGCTAGGTGCGTGCAGAAGCACCAGATGGGGCTTAGCCATGGTCGAACTCTTCACTTTCTAAAAGCAATGATAATGGCGGAAGAATACCATAGGGGATGGACTGGGTCAAGATAGAAAAAGGGGGATGGCTCCCCCCTGCCCAGAGTTGGGCGAAAGGCTCAGTCACCAAGGCGATAGCCGAAGCCCCGCTCGGTGATTATATATTCTGGGTTACTGGGATCTCTTTCGATCTTACGCCGCAGGTACCAGATGTAGCGCTTCACGTAGCCGGTATCGAAGTAGTCGTCACCCCATACCCTAGCCAGCAACTGCTCATGGGTGAGGGTGCGGCCCGCGTTTTCCGCCAGACAGACGAGCAACTCGAACTCCGTGGGAGTCAAATCCACAGGCTGGCCTCGCACCGACACCTCCTTGTGATCCACATCCACCACCAGTTCATCGAAGATATAAACGCGAGGTGCCTCAGTCGGTTTCCCCCGCCGAGCACGGTGGAGCACCGCCCCCACCCGAGCCGTCAGTTCGGCGAAACTGAAAGGCTTGGTTACGTAGTCATCGGCCCCACACTCGAACCCTTTGACCTTATCCGCCTCCTCCTCCTTGGCGGTGAGCATTATGATGGGCACCTGAGAGACCTCCCTGATACGGAGACAGGTCTCCCAACCATCCATACGGGGCATCATCACGTCTAGAATCACCAAGTCAGGCTGATCTTTGTAGACCGATTGCAGCCCATCGATCCCGTTCGTCACTCCTATGAACCGATAGCCAGCCTTCTCCAAGGACTGTCGCAAAAGCCCGAGGAGCGTTCGGTCATCATCGATTACCAGTATCTTCCCCCTATTCTCCATCCCTTACCTCGACTGCTGAGGCCTCTTGCTCTTTCTATCGGCCAAGGGGAGGGTGAAACTGAAGGTGGAGCCCTTCCCCACACTGCTCTCCACCCATATCCGACCCCCTTGAGCCTCCACCAACCCTTTGGTTATGTAAAGACCCAAGCCATGCCCATAGGCCTCGCGGGAATCGCTGCCGTTGACCCGATGGAACTTCCTGAAGATCCTCGCCTTTTCTTTGTCCGAGATACCCAGCCCTTGGTCGGCGACGGAGATCACCATCTCCTTCCCCTCTGCCTCCGCGATAACGGTTATCTCCCCTCCTTGAGGCGAGTATTTCACGGCGTTATCTAGGAGGTTGAAGAATATCTGAGCGATCCGATCCTCATCTCCCCATACCCTAGGCAGGCTATCACCGTCTGGAAGGACAAACTGGTGAAGAGAGGTGCTACCCTGAAGGTTCACTACCACCCTTTGCAAGAGAGGCAGGATGTCAACCCTCTCCCGTTTCAAATCCAACTTTCGAGCCTCTATCCGTGAGACATCCAATATCCCCTGAACCAGTCTCGCTAGACGGGCGCTCTCCTCGCCTATGACCTCTAACATCCTCTTCCCATCCACCTCGGCACCGGAATCCAGAAGTAACTCCACGGCGCCGCTAATATTGGTGAGAGGAGAACGCAACTCGTGGGAGACCATAGAGACGAACTCCGACTTTAGTCTGTCCAGATCCCGGAGTTCCTCGTTGACCCGCCTCAACTCCTTGTTCCTTTCTTCCAGTTCCTTATAGGCCCGCGCCAACCTCTTGGTCCTCTGCTCTACCTTCTCCTCTAACTCCCTGGTAAGTTGAAGGATCTCCTCTTCGGCCCTCTTCCGATCAGTGATGTCCCTCAGGATGAGAGAACTTCCTATGGCTCTACCCTCCTTATCCCGCAGAAGAGACTGTGTCAGTTGCACCTTCACCCGTCGGCCGTCCTTGGCTATCCTCTCCGTCTCGTAATCTCTGATGTAGCCTCTTTTTTCCATCTCCCGGCCTATTAACCTCAACTCGCCGCTCTTCAGGAGTTCTTGGGGGACCAATCGGCTGAAATGCTCTCCTACCATCTCCTCAGCATGGTAGCCGAAGATCAATTCCGCCCCTCTGTTCCAGGTGCGGATGATGCCCTCGGTATCCAGGCTGATGATGGCGTCAGCCGAGGCGCTGGTGATGCTGGCC
>JBHIDN010000241.1:0-3260 GCA_046760125.1 Anaerolineae bacterium | reverse complement strand
GGCGCTGGTATATCACCAGTCTGACCTTCAACCTGGAGGAAGAGTAGCCAAGAACTGAACCACTAGCCCAAATCGTAAGCCACCCCGTCAAGATATGGGGTGGCTTAGTTTTGCCGGTGGAAAGTGATGTCAGACCTTGCCTTCCAGCGCCTCATCCGCTTCGTCGATGCGCTCTAGACCTTGCCGCCCCAGTTCTAACCATATCTCGGTAAGAGCTTTGCCCTCGGGGTCGGCCAACAGCGTTTCCCTTGCCTTGGGGAATAGGGCGCAATATCCATCGATCACGTTGGCCATCGCTATCTTGACAGCGGCCATCGGAGCTTCCATCAATTTCTGCTGCTCCTCTCTAGTGTCTGCCTGTTTGATTTGGAGAACGCTTAGACTGCTGGAGTGGGCGAATCCAGACAGAATTTCATACATTGTCTCAGCATAAGCCCCGGCTAGACCAGCCGCGCGGCCCATCTGTTTCCACGAATGGCGTCTCCACCGTCCTTTTCGAATCCTAGTTTGCTCTTTAGGCCTGAGCTGTTGAAACACGGGGTTCGATTGAAGCTGATTGTGCAACTCATCCAGCAATCGTCTGTCATCGTCTAGGACTCTCTCACCTTCGGCAGATAGTATGGGAAAGCGTTGTCTATCGGCGAACCCACCTGCTTTCCAGGAGAGGTATCGGAACTCTCGCTCTTCGTCAGAACTCGGGGCAATGAAGACATAGTGGAAGGTCAGAAAAGCCTCGATTGCCGCGCGTACCACAACGGGCACGGAAGCCACATCACCGAAGTTGATACCAAGGGGTGGAAGAAGATCCGTGATAATAGTCCCGCGATAAAGGTATAAGGCGGATGCAGCGTGCATGAAGAACTTTGCCGCCAAGCCTTCAGCGTCATAGTATCGGCGATCCGCGTCAAGGGGCTCACCCTCGAGAGCCTGTACAACCCGATAGAGCACATCCAGTAGTTTCACATATTCCTGTTCTTCTCGTTTGTCCATGCTAACCCACGACCATGACCAAGTGAAACTTGTGCGGAACCATTATACTCCCTTCGGCGTCTACTGGACAAGAGAGCCCTACCTGGGAAGGAGGTGCGAGATGAAAAGGGTACTGTTTTCGGCTTTGATGATTACGGGGCTTCTACTCTCTTCTACAGGACTAGCCTACGCCGACGGGATAATCATCCCCGACCCGCCTCCCCACGTGCCCCCCATTGAGGTCCCCAACCTGGCGATCAAATATCACCGGGTGAACATAACCATCGATAATCAGGTGGCCACTACGGAGATCGACCAGGTCTTCCTCAACGATTCGGAGTGGGAACTTGAGGGGATCTATATCTTCCCCCTGCCGGAGGAGGCGGCCATCTCTGACTTCGCCATGTGGGTGGATGGAGAGAAGTGGGAGGGAGAACTTTTGACCCGGGAGAAGGCTCGGCAGATCTACGAGGATATCGTGAGGAGACGCAAGGACCCGGCGCTCTTGGAGTATATAGGCCGTGACGCCTTCCAGGCCAGCATCTTCCCCATCCCACCGGGAGGGGAAAGGAAGTTAGAACTGGCTTATAGCCAGGTGCTTCTGGCCGATCAGGGGCTGGTGAAGTATGTTTACCCTCTGGACACCGAGCGGTTCTCCTCCCGCCCCCTGGAAGAGGTGGTGATCACCGTCCACATCCATTCCTCCCAGGCGATTAAGGCGGTCTACTCCCCCAGCCACGATATAGCCATCGACCGGGTGGATGACCATAACGTGAACGTCAGTTTCGAGGCTGCAGATGTGACCCCCGACCGGGATTTCCAACTCTACTACAGCCTTTCCGATGAGGAGTTCGGGGTGAACCTTCTCACCTACCGCGAGAGGGGAGAGGATGGCTTCTTCCTCCTGCTCCTGGCCCCTAACGTGGAAGTGGGGAGCCAAGAGGTGGTGGCTAAGGATGTTATCTTGGTCCTCGACACATCGGGCAGCATGGAGGGCGAGAAACTGAGCCAAGCGAAAGAGGCCCTCAGATACGTTTTGGAGCATCTCAACCCTGAGGATCGGTTCAACATCATCGCCTTCAGCACCGGGGTCAGCCTCTACGCCGACGAGTTGCAGCCCGCTGCCAACCGCCGTGAAGCCCAACGGTTCATCGACGGGCTAACCGCCGTAGGCGGGACGAATATCCATCGCGCGCTCCTAGAAGCCTTGGCCATGGCTAAAGGCGAGCGCCCCCAGATCATCATCTTCCTCACCGATGGCCTTCCCACGGAAGGGGTAGTGGAGATGGAGGAGATCATCGAGGATGTCAGAGACGCGGCTTCCGAAAACGCCCGTATCTTCGCTTTCGGAGTGGGTGACGATGTGAACACCTTACTCTTGGATACCATCGCCCAGGAGAACCGGGGCGCCAGCGTTTACGTGCGCCCCTACGAGAGCATCGAAGAGGAGGTGTCGAGTTTCTACGCCAAGGTCAGCACCCCGCTCTTGGCCGACATAGATTTGGATTTCGGCGGGATTCGGGTGGAGGATACCTACCCTTACCCCCTGCCCGACCTCTTCTTGGGGAGCCAGTTGGTGATGGCAGGGCGGTATTCGAATGACGGCCATACCACCATCGTCCTGCGAGGAGAGGTGAACGGCGAGGAGCGGGAGTTCCGCTACGGGGCCGACTTCCCGGCTCAAGGGGGTGAGGAGTTCATCCCCCGCCTCTGGGCCACCCGGAAGATCGGCTTTCTCCTCAACCAGATCCGGCTTCACGGCGAGAACGAAGAACTGGTAGATGAAATCGTAGAACTGAGCATCCGGTACGGGATAATGACCCCCTATACCTCCTTCCTAGTGAACGAGGAGATGGACATCTTCACCCCTGAGGGCAGGGATATCTTGTTAGAGGAAGCGGCCCCCCTGGTAGCGGCTCCCACGGCCGTCTCCGGGGGCGTGGCGGTCAAAGATAGCGAGGCTCGACAAGCCCTAACTCACTCCGAGAGGGCCACGGAGAACCAAGCGGTCAAGCAGGTGGGGGATAAGGTCTTCATCCTGCGAGATGGCATCTGGACCGATACCACCTACGAGGGACAGGATACGATGAAGGTGGGCTTCGCTACTGAGGACTACTTCCGTCTCTTGAGCGCCCACCCCGAGTGGGCACGATACTTCTCCCTGGGCCAGAAAGTGATCGTCGTCTTGGACAAGGTGGCTTATGAGGTAACGGAAGAGGCGCAACCTCCCATCGATGTCCCTCCCTCGGCGACACCAGGGCCCGTCGATCTACCTATCCCTCTTTGGAACA
>JBHIDN010000240.1:0-3262 GCA_046760125.1 Anaerolineae bacterium | reverse complement strand
GCAGGAGTAGGATAACGATCCAGACTTTACCTTTCATAGCACATCTCCTCGCAAGATAGATTGCTCCTTGATGCTCGAGATGAAGACATCTTCCAGGGAAGGGGCGATGAGGTCCATGCTTCGGAGGCCAGCCCCCTTTTGACGCAAGGTTTCCTCGATCAAGGGCTTATACCCTTCCACGCCCTGGGCCACCACATGGATTAGGGAGCCGTAGAGGGCCACCTCCTCGAAGAGAGATAGTTCCCGCAAGGCGGCCAACGCCACGTCCGCCCGCTGGCAGTCTATCTCCAGAACTTCCCCTTTCATATGTTTCTCTTTGATGCTCTGGGGGGTCCCCTGGGCGATGATCCGGCCATGGTGGATGAAGGCCAGGTTGTGGCAATGTTCCGCTTCATCCATATAATGAGTGGTGACGAAGATGGTGGTCCCCTCCTCGGCTAGGCGGTAGAGGAAGTTCCAGAAGGCCTGGCGGGAGATGGGGTCCACCCCTGCTGTGGGCTCGTCCAAGAAGAGCATCTCCGGCTCATGGAGGATGGCGGTGCCTAGAGCCAGCCTCTGCTTCCAGCCCCCCGCTAGGTTCTTAGCCAGTTCCTTCTCGTGCCCCTTTAGTCCCGCCATATCTATCACAAACTCTTTCTTCTTGGCCAGTTCTTTCCCCCTAACCCCATAGGTTCGACCGTAGAACTCGAGGTTCTCGGAGACGGTCAGATCTTGGTAGAGGGTGAACCTTTGGGACATATAGCCGATCCTTTTCCTGATCTCCTCCGACTGGGTGACGATGTCATAGCCTAAGACCGTCGCATTCCCCGCCGTGGGACGCAGGAGTCCCAAGAGCATGCGGATGGTGGTGGTCTTGCCCGCGCCGTTCGGGCCCAGGAAGCCGAAGATCTCGCCCCTCTCGATGGTGAAGTTGATATGATCCACAGCCGTGAAGTTATCGAACTTCTTGGTCAGTTCTACCGCTTGGACTGCATAATCGTTTAGCCTAGGTTTTTCGCCGGTCACTTGTTGACCTCTCAAAACAGTGGCCTTCTATATATTCGGCCGCCGTTCTTACCTGGCAGCATCTTCCTGTTCCCTTCGGATCAGGGAGACGAAAGCCTCCTCCATGCGGGGCCTGATCTGACGCAACCCTTCCACGCTGACCCCGTGAGAGGCCAGCAGGGCCTCCAGTTGGCGCATCCCCCTTTCCCCGTCCTCGACGAAGACGTGAAGCAGGCCCCCGTAGACTCGGACATCCAGCGCCCCTTCCCAGCCCTCGATGATCTCCCACGCTTTGGACAAAGGCTGGGGGCGGAGTTCGATCACCTCTCCCCGTACTAGCCCCTTTACCTTCTCTGGTTCGTCACAGACTATCATCTTGCCCTCGAACATCAGCCCCACCCGAGAGCAGCGCTCTGCCTCATCCATATAAGGCGTGCTCACCAAGAGAGTCACCCCCTCTAGGTGGAGGTTGGAGAGGATGTCCCAGAACTCCCGCCGAGAGATGGGGTCCACCCCCGTCGTCGGTTCGTCTAAGAAAAGGATCTCGGGTTTGTGGACTAGGGTGCAGGCCAAAGCCAGTTTCTTCTGCATCCCTCCCGAGAGGTGATCCGCGCGTCTTCCTTGGAACTCCTCCAAGCGGGAGAAGCGGAGGAGCGTTCTTATCCTCTCTTCCCTTTCTGCTCCTCGTACCTCGAAGATGTCGGCGAAGAAGTGGAGGTTCTCCATCACTGAAAGGTCCCCGTAGAGGCTGAACCTCTGGGGCATGTAGCCGATCAGTTTCTTTATCTCCTCCGCTTCCTTCACCGTGTCGTAGCCGGCCACGGTGGCCCTCCCCTCGGTGGGGTTCATGATGGCTGTCAAGAGTCGAATGGTGGTCGTCTTACCGGCCCCATCAGGCCCCACGAGGCCGAAGATCTCGCCCCTCTCGATGTTGAGGTTCAACCTATCGACGGCGGTGACGTTCCTGAACCTCTTAGTCAGATTTTCCGTCTCGATGATGGCCATTATCACTCCAGACTCTTTCTGAACCGCAAGGAGGCCAACGTCAGAATGGCAGCGCCGAAGATGGCCATGGCGATCACTTGCTCAGTGAGGAGCCGCAGCCCCACACCTTTAAGGATGATCCCCCGCACGATGATCAGGAGGTATCGGAGAGGGATGACATAACTTATCGCTTGTAGAGCCAGGGGCATCGCTTCGATGGGGAAGAAGAAGCCGGAGAGGAAGATGGAGGGCATGAGGATGAGAAAGGTGAGAAGCATGGCCTCCATCTGGCTGTGGGCCACGGTGGAGATGAGGAGCCCCAGCCCCAGCGAGGTGAGGAGGGAGAGGAGGGCCAGAACGAGAAGCAAGGGGACGCTGCCATGAATGGGCATGCCGAACCAGAAGACCCCCACGATGAGAACCGCGGAGAGGTCGAAGAAGGCGATCCCAACGTAGGGTATGACCTTCCCCAGAACTAGTTCGAACGACCTTACAGGGGTGACGATGAGTTGCTCTATCGTCCCCTGCTCTCGCTCGCGGACGATGGCTGCACCGGTGATGAAGGTGGTGAGAAGTTGCAGGATCATGGCGATGACGCCGGGGATCATGAAGTTGGCGCTCCGCATCTCCGGGTTGTACCAGACCCGGGGGCGTACCTCGATGCCTGGCTGTTCTTCGGGATCTATCCCGAATATCTCCTGTACCAACTCCACCGACTGGGCTTGTCCCACCCCTTGGGCTGCCGAGAAGGCGGTCCTGGCTACGTTGGGGTCTGAGCCGTCGATGACGAAGGCCACCTCTGCTTGGTGGGTCCTATCTAGGCTTCTGCTATAGCCCGCGGGGATGATAATCCCCGCTCTTGCCTCTCCTCCATCTACCAGACGGGTTAGCTCTTCCTCATCGTCGATATAGTAGTTGATGTCAAAATAGTTTGAAGCGCGGTAGGCATCTATCAGTTCCCTACTGGCTGGTGTCCGATCGTAGTCCAAAACGGCGGTAGAGAGATGTTCTATATCGGTGGTGGCCGCATAGCCCAAAAGCACCAACTGGATCACGGGGATGAGGAACATGAAGGTCAGAGTACGAGGGTCGCGACGGATATGGATGAACTCTTTGCGCATGGTAGGGATGATGCGGCTGTTCATGCCACCTCCCCTTGCTCAGGGTGGGCGAGGACGCCGTGGAGGAAGAGTTGCACGATTTCCCGCCCTATTACATCGTAGTCAACGGGGGCGAATACCCGTTTGCCGGGCAGGACTTCCTGGGTCAGTACGAATATTACAAACATGCCCAT
>JBHIDN010000239.1:0-3269 GCA_046760125.1 Anaerolineae bacterium | reverse complement strand
TATCGAACGTGAAATCGAGAGGCCTCGGCCCAAGTTGATCCCTTGGACCGCAAAACTGGCCCAGGTGCCCTGGTGGGCCTTGATCATCCTCTTGATGGGAGCACTCATCGCCTACTTCCTCTTTACTGACGCCATCTATCAGGACGCCTTCTTCTTCCTCATCGCGGGCGTTCGACTCACCATCCTGGTGAGCGTCATCTCCTTCGGACTGGCTCTGGTTGCGGGACTCATCGTCGGCCTGGGACGGGTCTCCAAGAATGTGGTTTACTACACCCTCTCTTCCCTCTACGTCGAGGTGGTGAGGGGTGTCCCTATCCTGGTCATGCTCATCTACTTCGCCTTCGTGGTGACACCCCTCGGCGTCCAGTTCCTGAACTGGTTGGGCACCGCCATGCTCCAGAACCTGACCAGCGGTCCTCTGGTGGGGCTGGCCGACTCCCTGGCTAACCTCCACATCCAGGATGTGGAGATGATGGTGAGAGCCATTATAGGGCTGGCCTTCTGCTACGGCGCTTTCGAGGCGGAGGTGTTCCGCGCGGGCATCGAGTCGATCGAGAGAGGACAGATGGAGGCGGCTCGTTCCCTGGGCATGAGTTATTTCCAGGGAATGCGTTACATCATCCTCCCTCAGGCCATCAGAACGGTCTTGCCCCCCCTGGGCAACGACTTCATAGCCATGCTGAAGGACTCCTCCTTGATATCGGTTCTGGCGGTTAGAGAACTGACCCACCTGGGCAAACTGAATCGGTCTCGAACCTTCCGCACCTTCGAGACCTGGAATACGGTCACCTTTCTCTATCTCATTATGACTCTCAGCCTATCAGTAGTGGTGAAGTTCATAGAGAGGAGGATGGCCTTTGAAGAGTAACATGGTTGAGCCGCTGGCGATGGATGACGATATCATCATAATCGAGCATTTATATAAGAGTTTTGGAAAAGTGAAGGCTCTGATAGATGTGAGCCTGAGGGTGAAGAGAGGCGAGGTATGCTTCATCTTCGGCCCCAGTGGTGGGGGGAAGAGCACCCTTCTCCGCTGTATCAACCACCTAGAGGCGCCCGACAGCGGCTCCATCATCGTCGATGGCATCCCCGTCACCGAGGCCAAAACCAATATAGATCTGGTGCGCGCCGAGGTAGGAATGGTCTTTCAATTGTTCAACCTCTTCCCCCACCTCACAGTTCTAGGGAATATGACCCTGGCTCAGGAGATCGTCCGCAAGCGTCCAAAGGAGGAGGCGGAACGGGTGGCCATGGAACTCCTGGAGAGGGTAGGGATACCGGAGAAGGCCAATGCCTATCCTGGGCAACTGTCGGGAGGGCAGAAGCAAAGGGTGGCCATGGCCCGGGCCCTGGCTATGAACCCCAAGATCATGCTCTTCGATGAGCCCACCTCCGCTCTGGATGCGGAGATGATCAAAGAGGTGCTCGATGTGATGGTCGATTTGGCCCAGGAGGGGATGACCATGGTGGTGGTCTCCCACGAGATGGGGTTCGCCAAAGCCGCCGCCGACCGGATGGTCTTCTTGGATGCAGGGCGGATCATCGAGGAGGCGACGCCAGAGGAACTCTTCAAGAACCCCAAAGAGGAGAGGACGAAGCAGTTCCTCAGCCAGATACTCTATTGATAGAAGCGCTCTCCAGAACTCGAAGCCCTCCCCATGATGGGAGGGCTTTTCTATTGCTGACAGGGGGCACAACGGAAGACGAATTACTCAAAGCAGTCGTATATGGGCTCGCCTTCGAGGTAGGGTAAGAGCGGATGCTCCTCCATGTAGGCCCGAGCCTTCTCCCTCATAGCCCCCAGGTTCTCCCAGGTATCGAACTCACTGGTGATCAGATAACTCCGCGGCTTCATCACCGACTTTTTGACCAAGGCGTTCCTGTAGCCGGGCTGCTTCTCCTTCATCGCCTTGACCTCATTGAATATCTTGAGAGCCTCTTCTTCACGGCCCTCCTTGACGGTGAAGATGGCGACCTCGATGGGCATAACTCCCCCCTCATGATTCCCATGTAGTGCAAGGCTTTCTACTTGCAGGCGTGTACCTTAGAGGCGTATTACGATTTCACCACCCCAGTGCTTCAGCTGATCTTCCATGTTGTCTAGTGTGCGCTGTATTTCACCCAGGTCGTCACCCGTCGCTCGCAGTTGGATCTCTTCCCCGCACTTGGTACAGGTCACGGTCTCATCCCTTCGCACTTGTCCCATGAAGACCCCTACAGGATAGTTACAGTTGGGACAATAGAAATTCACGAAGAAGTCGTCAATCCGCATCTTGCTTCCCTTGCCTCCCTGCCCAAACCGCAGCGAATGCTCTGCTTAACCGCCATACGATAAAATATGTATGCATGAGGCACAGGCGAGCGTCATCCAAGGACGCTTTCGTGTCGTGACTCAAGCTGGCAGCAAGGTCCCAGGTATCCTTTATGACGCCATTGAATACTTCGGCAAACCTGCTCTCAGTGCTCCGGCCTAGAGAGCGCAATAGATACTTCGAAGACCACGATAGCCTTCGTACGGCATGACCCTTCTTCGGATCTCCTTGCTCCCCCTTCGGCCGATAATCTTCTCGGTACAACTCCTGTCCAAACTCTATCAGGGCCTGCCTACAAGTGTTGGCAACATTCTGATAGTCATTAGGTGTGTTCGCCTGCGCAAGCGCTCGTGATGCGTTGCCAAGAGTCGCGCGCGTTTTAGGAAACTCGGTCATCTCCTCTCCTCTGCCGATGAGCCCGGCAACGTCACGCAAGATTTCCTCTGGCGTTGCCACTACTTGAAGGCGGTGCAGTTCCTCGTCAAGATGGCCTGCAAGATTGCTAACTAGTGGGGAGAGAAGATCGCGAACAGCAGAGCTGGTGTGGCTTTCGGGGGATAACGTGACTGCTAGAGACCAAATCTGGTGTATTCCTTGCTCGGAAAGGTGTCTAAGTATCACAAGGCACTTCGCAGCCCGCTTGGCCGGGTCAGGGATGAGGTATGACCCTTTTGCCGCAGATTGGTTCTCCATTCTTCCAAGTCTACTTCCTGAACGGGGAGCGATCCCATGATGCCTTGCAACAAAAACTCCCCATCTACGAAGTTTAGGAACAGCTTGATGTCGTTGACGCATTCCTGTGGAGTAGTGTATTCGACAGTTGATCGCCGATTGCGTAGTTGCGTACGCACGAAATCAATCGTTCTTGTTGCACTGGCAAAACCCATATCTCCCCCCTCATATAGAGGTTGCTGCCATCAATGAAAATCATTACCCTATCCATTCTGACTTGCTCCA
>JBHIDN010000238.1:0-3291 GCA_046760125.1 Anaerolineae bacterium | reverse complement strand
ATAACCGCCCCGGTGGAGATGGTGTCCAAGCCATACCGATTGCAGAGATCGTTGGCCTTGGCGATGGTGTTCAAATCCTCGTTGAGGAGCAGCCCACCGAAGGCGGCCAAGGTCTCATATTCGGGGCCATGACCTTCCAAGCCAGCATATGGACCTTCCTCGATACGGATATCCTTGCCGCAACCGATGGGGCAGCCGAAGCAGCGGTAATGTTTAGAGAAGATGGTCTCCACGATCCGCTGCCCCGAAGTCTTCTCCGCCCCTTCCTTCCAGGACCCCAAGAGCCAATTCTTGAGAGGCAGGTCTCCGTAAAGTTCGGTGCTCGGTACCCCGCCCCCGGTGCCGAACTTGGACATAGAGATGGAGTTCTCCCTTATCCAACTGTTGGCCTCTCGGATAGCCCGCCGGAACCCCTGGGGGTCATGATAAGTAGGTCGGTTCCTACCCCTCACGGCGATAGCCTTCAGGTTTTTGGAGGCCATGAGAGCCCCCATCCCCCCTCTCCCGGCCATACGGGTCTCTCTTCCCCCAAAGACCACCCCCGCCATAGGCACTAGATTCTCCCCTGCAAGACCAACACAGGCCACCTGCGCCCGGGGGTCGGTCTCCCCTCTCACCCTCTCCTCTGTCTCATAACTATCTAGCCCCCAAAGGGAAGTGGCATCCCTTATCTCGATATGGCCGTCTTCGAGCCAGAGGTAGACCGGCTTCTGGGCGCGTCCTATAAAGAGAAGGCCGTCGTAGCCGGCGAAGCGGAGTTCAGCCCCAAAGTAGCCGCCTACCAGAGATTCATTCCAGATGCCGGTGAGAGGGGAGCGGCCGCAGACGGAGAGACGGCAGGCCGTAGGGGCTATGCTCCCCGTGAGAAGGCCATCCATGAAGATGAGGGGGTTTGCAGGGTCCAGCGGATCGAGGGCCGGGTCCATCTCCCGGTAGAAGATTTTAGCCGCCAGCCCGCTACCCAGAAGATAATGGTGGACATCTTCCTCGCCGATCCTTTGGGTTTCCCATCTCCCCTCATCTAGGTCGATGCGGAGCAGTTTTCCGGCATATACCTTAGGCATTATCACCTCCTTTAAGCTGGGGTTCGTGGCTCTGTTTCGATCTGGAAATGCAAATCCCGCGTCCACCAGGCTACATCACCAGACGATGGAGCGTTGGCGAAGTAGTGGTAAGGTTCACCTCCCCTCAATTGCTTCCTAGGAAGTCCAACACCAACTGGTTGAACTCCTCTGGCTTCTCTATCTGGGGCACGTGGCCGCAACGGTCGAAGATATGGAGTTGGGAGTTCTTTATCATCTGATGAGCGATATAAGCATGGGTCGCGGGGATGACGGGGTCTTGAGCGCCCCAGATGATGAGGGTAGGGACCTCGATCTCCGGAACTCGGCGTAGGAGAGGTTCCAAGAGTCGCATATTTTGGCCCCGGAGGTCGATCGCCATCCGGGCCACTGAGAGAAGGGTCTCCTTAGCCCCGGGGAGCCTGGCCAACTCCACCATCTGATCGATAAATTCATCCTTAATGACTTGAGGCTCGTGGACGATGGATCTCAGAGTGAGCCTCATCCCTGGTCTGGTACTCCAGGCCCAAGCCATAAACTCTCCCCAGAGCGGCATCGTAAGCAAGCGAAAAGAGAGGTGTAGTTCTCGGCCCAACCCCCCGCTGCTTACTAGAATCAGTTTCTCCAGCCGATGGGGGTACTGGACGGCGAACTGGAGGGAGACCGCACCACCCAGGGAGTTACCCACCAGACTAGCCCGATCCACCCCCTGCCTATCTAGAAAGGCAGCCACGAACTCCCCCGCAAAGGGGAGGGAATAATCATCTATCCTCTTATCCGAGCGGCCGAAGCCCGGCAGATCGAAAGCATAGACCCGGCAGCCTTGGGAGAGGGCCTTGACATTATATCGCCAATACTCGCAGGAGGCTCCCAGGCCGTGGATCAGTAGGAGTAGACACCCCTGGCCCAAGACCCAATAGCGGGTATTGATCTTCCCCACCTTTACATATCTGTCTTCAGGGTTTTCCATCACTTGCCAGAAAGGAAGGTGCCCATCACCGGCGGTTCCACCCCCCTCGATATCATAGGCAGATAAGCGGCCTCTGTCAATCCCTTATCCTGCTTTCTCCTGGTTCCCATAGGCTATTTTTCCTATTGACAAAAACATCAAAAAGATGCGACAATGATCTTTGGTAACTAAAAGCCTATCGACGAGGGGCTCTCCCTCCTGTTTGGGTATCTCTTGGCCAGTTGAGGGGATGATAATGGCTCTGGATGCTAGGGAATCGAAAGTTGTAGAGGGAACAGGCCTCTTGGAGGAGGAACTCCTACGACGGAACAACGAACTCGCAGCCCTCAACGCTATCGCAGAGGCGGTAAGCGGGTCTCTTGATCTGGATGAGGTCCTCAACAACGCATTGGATAAGGTGCTGGAGATCACTGGCTTTGAGGCTGGGGGCATCGGCTTGGTGGACGAGGCCCAGGAGATAATAGTTCCAACGGTCTATTGCGGGGTGCCAGAGGCCTTCCTGGCGTCCCTTGAGCAGCCGAGGGCTGGCGATGGCCTTAGATGGCGGGCTGTGAAATCAGGAGAGAGCATCTTCTTCGAGGACATACCTCACGACCCTCGGATACCGAAGGAACGGAGGGCGCTCGTTGAGGGGTTCTATGCTGCCGCCTATATACCTCTAAAGGTGAAGGATAGGGTGGTGGGCCTAATGGGGCTGGGCACTCGTCAGGAGCACCGTTTCACGCCTGAGAACAAGGTGTTCCTGATGACTATCAGCAATCAGATCGGGATAGCCATCGAGAACGCGCGGCTGTATGAGGCGACTCGGCAAGAACTGGCCGCGCGCAAGCGGGCGGAGGAGGCACTGCGGGGGAGAGAAACGTTCTTTTCCGGCACCTTGAACAATCTACTTACTTTCATCGGCGTACTGGAGCCCGATGGAAAAGTTATATTTGTGAACAATACGCCCCTGGACGCTGCCGGAATCAAAGTGGAAGACGTCATCGGAAAGAGGTTCTACGACACCTACTGGTGGGCACACTCCGAGGAAGCGCGACAAACGATTAGGAAGGACATAGAACGATGCGCTTCAGGAGAGACAATTGTTCGCGAGATTCAAGCTCAGATGGTCGGCGGATCGCTGATGTGGGTCGAGTTCAGCATGCACCCGGTTTATGATGAGGAGGGGAAGGTCAAATACCTGGTGCCTGAGGGACGCGACATCACCGAGCGCAAGCAGGCGGAGGAGGAGGTACAGCGCCATCTGGAGCGACTAGAGGC
>JBHIDN010000237.1:0-3301 GCA_046760125.1 Anaerolineae bacterium | reverse complement strand
TATGACTTGGTGATCCTCGATGAGGTTAATGTGGCCTTGAAGTATGGGCTGATAGAATCAAAAGATGTTCTGGCTCTCATAGAGGAGAAACCGGAACATGTGGAGTTGGTCTTCACGGGGCGGTACGCCTCTCCCGAGGTCATCGAGCGGGCAGATCTGGTCACCGAGATGCGGGAGGTAAAGCACCCCTACCGAGCAGGGATAAAGGGTCGGGAAGGGATAGAGTATTGATCGATGGGTGGTAGAGGAGGTCACTAGAATGGAGAAGGACGATTTAGAGAGGCTGCGGGAGAGCCGGGCCAGGTGGGAGGGAACCACCCTCAGGAATCATCTAGCCAACTACCCTGAGCGGAGGAAGGGTTTCTTTACTATGTCGGGAATACCCGTCGAACGCCTCTACACGCCAGAGGAGGTGAAAGATCTGGATTACCTGCGGGACCTGGGCTTCCCCGGCGAGTACCCCTTCACCAGAGGCATCCATCCTACCATGTATCGGGGGCGGCTTTGGACTATGCGGATGTTCGCCGGATACGGGACCGCCGAGGAGACCAACGCCCGCTTTAAATACCTCTTAGAGCATGGGGAGACGGGGCTCTCGGTGGCCTTCGACTACCCTACCCTCTACGGCTACGACACCGATGACCCGGAAGCGGAGGGGGAGTTCGGCAGGTGCGGGGTGGCTATCTCCTCCCTGGCCGATATGGAGATCCTCTTTGAGGGTATCCCCCTCGATGAAGTGACCACCTCCATGACCATCAACGGGCCGGCGGCGGTGGTCTGGGCGATGTATATAGCCGCGGCGGAGAAACGGGGTGTCCCCCAGGAAAAGTTAGGAGGCACTATCCAGAACGACATCTTAAAGGAGTATATAGCCCAGAAGTCGTTCATCTTCCCTCCTGAGCCCTCCCTGCGCCTCATCGTGGATACCTTCGAATACGGTTCCAAATATGTGCCTCGCTGGAACACCATCTCTATAAGCGGCTACCATATCCGTGAGGCAGGGGCTACAGCGGCCCAGGAGTTAGCCTTCACCCTGGCCGACGGCTTCGCCTACGTGGAAGAGGCGGTGAAGCGGGGGCTTAAGTTGGATGATTTCGCCCCCCGCCTCTCCTTCTTCTTCAACGCCCATAACGACTTCTTCGAGGAGATCGCCAAATATAGAGCCGCCAGAAGGATATGGGCCCGCGAGATGCGGGAACGTTTCGGGGCCAAGAACCCGCGATCTTGGTGGCTCCGCTTCCACACCCAGACGGCGGGGGTCTCCCTCACCGCCCAACAGCCGGAGAATAACGTGGTGCGGGTGGCTATCCAGGCGTTGGCCGCCGTCTTAGGGGGGACGCAATCGCTTCACACCAATTCCATGGATGAGGCTTTGGCCTTGCCCAGCGACGTAGCAGCACGAGTGGCCCTCCGCACCCAGCAGATCATCGCCCACGAGAGCGGAGTGACCAACACCATCGACCCTCTGGGCGGGAGTTACTACCTAGAGGCCCTCACCAATCGCTTAGAGAAGGAAGCCTACCAGATATTTGAGGAGATCGAGGCTTTGGGAGGTGTGGTCCCGGCCATCGAGGCCGGCTACTTCCAGCGGAAGATAGCGGAGAGCGCCTACAAATATCAGCGGGCGATCGATAGCGGCGACCGCACTATCGTGGGAGTGAACAAGTATCAACTTGATGAGCCCTTGCGGATACCCCTCCTTCGCCTGGACCCTGAGGGGGAGAGGCGACAGAGGCAAAGGTTGGCTAGGGTGCGGAGGGAGCGGGACAATGAAGGGTTGAAGAGGAGGCTTGAGGCCCTGCGAGAAGCAGCAAAGGGCTCGGAGAATCTGATGCCCTACATTCTAGATGCGGTGAGAGCCTACGGCACTCTGGGAGAGATCTGCGGGGTGTTGAGGCAGGTCTTCGGAGAGTATAGAGAGCCGGTGGTGATTTGACTTTCATCGATGGCCGGAAGGAGGCAAAATGCCCAGGAGAATAGAGGTAAAGCGGGAGGAGCGCAAATATCAGAACCGAGGGGTGGAGATAGACCTGCCTCAGGTTTATGATGAGTTGGAGGCGAGGTGTATCGACGTCATCTACGAGACCTTGAAGCCTTACTCCAAGGCCACTCGGATGTACGAGATCTTGGTGGGGGATCTAGAGGTGCGGGCCAACTGGGATATGGCGGACTATATCGCCGTCGTTAAACTGAACTTCAACGACCACGGCGAGATCCACGCCAAGGTGGCCGCGGCCAGCGCCATCACTATGCTCAAGTTGCTGGTGGAGGCGGGGATGCAGCCCGACGTGGTGACCTCGGGCGCCGGAGACCTGGACGACGCCTTTCTGGTGGTCCTCACCGGAGCCCTCCTTCACGACTTGGGGAACCAGATCCATAGGGTGGAGCACGCCCACTGGGGGGTCTATTTGGCCTTGCCCATTCTGGATCGCTTGATGCCCCAGATCTACGACGATCCGGAGCAGCGGATCGAACTGCGGAGTTTCATACTCCATAGCATCCATTGCCACGGTGTGGAGCCGGAGCCCTTGACCTTGGAGGCAGGGCTAGTGGCGGTGGCCGATGGCTGCGACCTCACCAAGGGACGAGGCCGGATGGCCTTCGACCTGGGGAACATCAATATCCATACCGTCTCGGCTCTCTCCATCGAGGAGGTGTTGATCACCAGGGGCGAGGAATACCCGGTGGAGATCGTGGTCCAGATGTGCAACTCGGCGGGCATCTTCCAGGTTCAGGAGACCCTGACCGATAAGATACTCCATAGCCCCTTGGCGGGCCATGTCACCGTGCGAGCCACCACCCAGCCCGAGGATAGGCCCATAGACACCCGGATAGTGCATTCTATATCTCTCAAGGGGCGGGACTTCGTCACCACCTAGGTTTTATTTAAGGGGTTGTCCATTGCGCGTTTTCATCTCCGGGATCATGCAGGGGTCACTACCCGGGGTAGAGGTGCACGGCCAAGACTATCGAGGTGCCATCCGAGAGATCATCCTGGCCAGGCACCCGGAGGCCGAAATCATAGACCCCTGGGAGTTACACCCCGAGAGCCCCTCTTACGGTCCTGAGAGGGGTAAGCGAACCTTCTTAGAATTGATCGAGGAGGCGGGTAGAGCCGACATAGTGGTGGCCTATCTCTCCCAGGCCAGCATGGGCACGGCCATCGAGATGTGGCGGGCTTACGAGAAAGGCCTCCCCATCGTCACCATCTCCCCTCTGGCGGAGAACTGGGTGGTGAAGTTCCTTTCCACACAGGTCTTCGCCACGCTGGAAGAGTTCGAGGCTTTCGTGGGGGAGGGTG
>JBHIDN010000236.1:0-3307 GCA_046760125.1 Anaerolineae bacterium | reverse complement strand
ATGGGGAGATATGGATGTCATTCTTCAACAAGCCCAACTACATCGGCGTCCTGACTCCCAAGGCTGAGCCTCTGGCCAGAGAGATAGCCGACATGATGACGGAGGCTAAACTCGACACCGAGTTCACCAGCGATATCAAGAAGCACGAGTGGGAGAAGACCATCCTCAACGCTTCCCTTAGCCCGGTATGCGCTTTGGCTCGTAAGACTATGAAGGAGATGATGGAGTTCGAGCCCACACGGTCCTTGGTCGAGGAGACGCTTCGGGAGGGGATCGAAGTGGCCGCGGCGGATGGGGTGACCTTCGACGAGGGGTTCTTTGATCATTGTGTTCAATATCTGAAGAAGGCGGGCTACCACAAAACCTCGATGCACGTGGATATAGAACAGCACTCTCCCACAGAGATCGACTGGCTCAACGGGAAGATAGTGGAGCGGGGCCTCAAGCACGGCCTTGAGACGCCCTACAACACTACCCTTACGGCGTTGATTAGGGGGCTGGAAAGGAAATCCGAGGTGCCGGAGCACTGAACGGTTAGGGACTCGTCAACCACGCATAGGGTTGGTACTGGTCCTGAGAGGCCCTTCGGGCTTTCCAACCCCCAAAGTAGGAGCCCGAAACCTGGAATAGAGCCCCGGGTGAAAGTTGCTGCTGGAACCTATGGTTAGAGTTAGGGACGGGCGGACAGAAAGGGTAGCCGCCCTCTACAATAGGGCCTCAGCCAAGTTGGCACGTATTCTGGCCCAGGGAAGAGGTTTATGTCGGGGAAAGGACTTAGGCGCAAGGAAATCAAGGCCGCTGGTGACCTCAAGCGGGTGATGAGCGACTACTACTACCGGATGGATAGGATCTCCAGAGGGGAGGAGGAGGGGAAGATAGCCTGGTGTACCAGTGTGGGGCCAGCCGAGTTGCTCAGGGCCTTCGGCTTCGAGGTCCATTATCCCGAAAACCATGGTGCCATCCTGGGGGCTACCAGGACAGCCATGGACTACATCCCTTTGGCTAACGCCATAGGCTATTCGCCGGAGATATGCTCCTATCTCACCAGCGATGTAGGTGCCTACCTCAAGGGGGAGACCCCCCTATCCAAGGTCTATCCTGGCATCGAGAGTGTCCCCAGGCCCGACCTCTTGGCCTATAACACCAACCAGTGCCGGGATGTCCAGGAGTGGTTCGAGTTCTACGGGAAGGAGTTCCAGGTCCCCGTGGTAGGGATCAACGCCCCCCGCGCTCTGGTGGAGGTGAGAGAGGTAGATATCGCTAACGTGGTGGGGCAACTGAAGGCCATGATACCCGCTTTGGAAGAGGTGTCAGGACAGAAGTTCGATATAGACAGATTCAAGGAGAGCCTTCGCCTTTCCCGCCGGTGCAGCGAACTCTGGGGAGAGGTGCTCGGCTTGGCAAAACATCTGCCCTCTCCTTGGACCTTCTTCGACGGAACGATCCATATGGGGCCTGCGGTTTGCTTGAGGGGGACCCGGGAGGCGATCGACTACTATGAGGTCCTGAAGCGGGAGTTGAAAGAGCGGATAGAGAGTGGCGTGGCGGCGGTAGATGGAGAGCGTTTCAGGCTCTACTGGGAAGGGATGCCCATCTGGGGGAAATCGAGAGCCCTTTCTGAACAGTTCTCCGAACTGCGGGCCTGTGTCGTGGTATCCACCTACTGCAACAGTTGGATATTCAGTGCCTTCGACGAGAAGAACCCCTTTGAGAGCATGGCCCAAGCCTATACCGAGATATTCATCAATCGAGCGGAGAGGATCAAGGAGGAATACATCGCAAAGATGGTAAGGGAGTACCAGGTGGACGGGATCATATTCCACGATTCCAGAACCTGTCCGAACAACTCTAACGCCAGATACGGCATGCCTCAGCGGTTGGAGAAGAGGCTGGGCCTACCTTGTCTGGTCATCGACGCCGATCTAAACGACCTAAGGTGTTACTCTGAGGAACAGACGAGGACCAACATCGAGGCCTTCGTCGAGCAACTGGAGGAGATAAAGGGTTAGGTGTGGCGATGGGAGATGATGGCTATTTTGCCGGCTTGGATGTAGGGGCGGTGACCACTAAAGCGGTGATCATAGACACCGCTAAAGGTATCCTTGGTTCGTTCGTCAAGAAGACGGGGGCGGACCTTGAAGGCTCGGCCACCGAAGCCTTTGAAGAAGCGTTGAAACGGGCTGGCCTCTCGCGGGGAGAGATAAGGTCGATTACGGCCACCGGCTTCGGGAGAAAGAGCGTGCCCTTCGCTCAGGAGACGGTGACGGAGATAAGTTGCCACTCCAGAGGTTGCTACCATTACTTCCCCGAAGAGATCACCATTGTAGATATCGGAGGCCAAGATAATAAGATCATCAGGCTCGATGCGGAGGGCAAAAGGGTGGGCTTCAAGATAAACCGCAAGTGCGCTGCTGGCACGGGGGCTTTCTTGGAGGAGATGGCCTATAGGCTCGATATCCCCCTGGGCGACCTCGACGGGTTAGCCAGGCGTTCTAGTAACGCGGCGGAGATCGGTAGTTATTGCACCGTCTTCACCGCTACAGAGGTGTTGGATAGGATCAGGCGGGGCGAGAAGATAGAGGAGATCGTGAAAGGGTTGTTCGTCTCGGTCGTAAAGCGGGTATTGGAGATGGGGGTGTTGAGCGGTCGGGTGATCGTGACCGGCGGAGTTGTGGCTTTCAACCCCATAGTGGCTGAACTCTTGAGGCTGCGGTCGGGAAGGGAGGTAGAGATAGCCCCTCATCCTCAGGAGATGGGTGCCTTTGGAGCGGCGCTCTTCGCCTTGGAGAGGGCTCAAAAGATACCCCTATCTTGATCTACTATGGGGGATAGCACCTTCGTGGGGAGTCCAAGGAACTGGGTCTCCTTGCGGTTTCATAAAAGGGAGGTCTATGATGCCTTTTCAAAAAGCCTTCATCCCCTACGGCGGGTACTGGAGCACGCCTTTTTGTCGGTGGCAAGGTAGTTTCGCCCATCTCAACGCCATCCCCTTCGCGGCGGAGATCGCTACACGAGCCCTCGAGGAGAAGGGAATTTCACCGAAGGTTTTCGATCTTCTCCTTTTGGGGATGACGGTGCCCCAGAAGCACAGTTTCTACGGGGGCCCCTGGCTGGCTGGACTTATCGGGGCCGAAGCGATCACCGGCCCCATCATAAGTCAGGCCTGCGCCACAGGAGCCCGGGTGCTGGCTACCGCTGCCTTCGAGGTGGAGAGCGAGGAGGACCGGGTCATCCTGACCATCACCTGCGACCGATGCAGCAACGGCCCCCACGTCTATTACCCCAACCCGCTAGGCCCCGGCGGGAC
>JBHIDN010000235.1:0-3310 GCA_046760125.1 Anaerolineae bacterium | reverse complement strand
CGGAGCCTCTTCTCTACTTCCAGGATCATGCTCTCGGGTAACTGAAGGGAGAGATAGCGGCGGATATCCTCATCGGAGAAGCGTTCGATCTTTAGCCTCTTCACCTTCTCCAGCCAACGGGCATAGGCTGGGTAATCCCCTTCCCGACAGGCGAGGACGAAACCCTCCGCCGCACTCAGTAGTCGCTCCAGTTCCTCTAAACAGTAATTATTGGTGACCTGATCTAGGTTATCCAAGAGGAGAAGGTGCGGTTCCCCCAGGAGGTAGTCCACGATGGAGGAAGAGGCCTCCAAACCGTAGTCGGCTAGAGCCCTGCTCACCATCTCTCTCAGCCCCTCACCCGGGGCCAAAAGTGAGAGGTCCAGGAAGAAGGGGATCTCGCCCTGGCGAGCGTGCTCGTAGGCCAAGTAGGCCAGAAGAGTGCTCTTCCCGGAACCCGGTGGTCCCAGGATAACCGACCTCCCGCTGGCCTCCAGCGCCTCCATCCCTCCGGAAGCGATCACCTCCCCCTCGAGAGTCACCTCCACTAGCCGGAGAGGGACATACCCTTCCCCCACCCCCTTCAATTCCTCTTGGACGGCCTTCCGGTACCGCTTCAAGATAGGGGCAACCTCTTCGACGGCTGTTGCCTCTCTCGGCTCGCCGTCTCCCTTATATTCGGCCACTTGGCCACCTCACAGCCTAGTTGTCATCCAGAAGGCAACGACGCAGATCCCGACCCCCACTACGCAGAGGAAGGCTCCGATGCCGGCCGCCGTGCGGATCAGTTGGCTTATCGCTTCCACCAGTCGGGCAGCGGAGTCGATGACCGGAGCCACGGCGTCCTGAGTCACGGCTCGGCCACTGATCCTGATCGACTGGTTGGAGAGCTGGCGCATGGCGCTATGGTACTCCTTGGCCATGATGATCCAGAGGCCGGAGATGCTGGCCACCACGCCGATGAGGAAAAGGATCACGGTCATGGCTAGTTTGATCTCTGCAAGGCTCATCATCTTTCTCTCTCCTTTCCTTGGGCCCGCATCGCCTTGCGGACCAATCTCTTCATATCCTCCATAGCGAAAGGCTTAGTGATATATTCCACGCCCATCTCTTTGGCCGCTGCTTCGGCACCGTCAGAGCCGTAGGCGGTCATGAGAATAGCCTGGGTCGAAGAGTTGAGGTTCCGGGCATGCTTCACCAGTTGGAGACCATCTAGCCCGGGCATCCTCAAGTCGGCGATTACCAGATCGAAGGGGGTCCGAATTATCTTTACCAGAGCCTCGGCCCCCGAATGGCTCATCTCTACGCAGTAGCAAGGGTCATCCGCCTCCAGGCTCTTCTGCAGGAAAAAGGAAAGGGTCCTCTCGTCATCAGCGATTAATATCCGTATCGGCTTAGGGTCCATCCTTCGAGGCCCTCCCCCTATTCATCGTGGCAAGATTCACGCCCGCTGTTCCTTCCACTTATATATTCTTGCAAGAACCGTGCCAGGTTTTTAACGCATTTACGAAATAACCGCTGGGCCCTCATGGAGAGACCAGCGGCTAGGAGGTAATACAACATATTGTGGGTTAGGCGCGAATAGGGCTAAGTTCTAGCGTAGTAGCGTTGCCGAACTCGCTAAAGTTGGAAGCAGCAAAGGGAGGCATCTACTAGTAGGCCCACGGAGGCCGAAAACCGTGGGGATAATTTGGGGGTTTTTACTTAATGGGGAATTTTGCACAAATCCCTTGACCGCTGGTGTCGGGTTTGAGATCCGACACCAGCATGTAGCGTCGCAGTTTACTGCGACGTTTTTCGCTCGAGGTAAGCCCAAACGCCTTGGCTTTCAGGCTGCTGTGGCGATGGCAGGGATGTTACCATCTGACGCTGATTATGCTTTGTTGTCAGGAGTTACCTCCTGACAACACGAAAAATTTATGGCCTCAGTAGGTCGAGGTTCCCCTCCCTACTTACCTCCGCCAACACCTGTAAGCCTAACCCAGATCATACTTCTGCAAGGAGTATCTCAGAATATCCCGGCTTATCCCCAGGAGACGAGCGGCCTGGCTCTGGTTGCCGCCGGTCTTCCGCAGAGCCTCCTCTATCATCCGCTTCTCGAACTCGGCCACCGTCCTCTTGAGGTCTATCCCTTCCTCATCCAGGGAGACTTCTAGGCTGGGAACCAGGCGAGGGATCCTTTGCCTCTCTACAATCTCTGCCGGGAGGTGTCGGGGCTCTATCTCCTCCCCCTCGCAGAGGATCACCGCTCGCTCTATCACGTTTCTCAACTCGCGGACGTTGCCCGGCCAGCCGTACCCTCGCAAGAGGCGCATAGCCTCTTCGGACATCCCTCTTACGCTCTTCCCCATAGATTCGGAAAACTCCGCCACAAAGGCTGCCACGAAGAGGTCTAGATCTTTCAGCCTGTCCCGCAGGGGTGGGACATCGATGACCACCACGCTTAAGCGATAGAAAAGGTCCTCGCGAAACCCCCCTTCTTCTATGAGCCCTTTGATATCTCGATTGGTGGCGGCGATGATCCGTAAATCCACCCGGATATCCTTCGTCCCCCCCAGGCGTCTCAGGTTCCCCCATTCCAGAACCCGCAGCAGTTTAGCCTGCATCTCCAACCGCATACCCGATATCTCATCTAAAAAGAGGGTACCCCCACCTGCCATCTCGAAGATCCCCTTCTTCCGGCGCTTGGCATCGGTGAAGGCTCCCGCTTCATAGCCGAAGAGTTCGCTCTCCAAGAGCGCCTCGGGGATAGCCGCGCAGTTGATGGCTACGAAAGGCTTGTCTCTTCGGTCGCTCTGGCGGTGGATCGCCCGGGCGATCACCTCCTTGCCCGTCCCGCTCTCTCCCTGGATCAGGACCGTAGCCTTGCTGGGGGCTATCCTCTCCACCAGCCGGGAGATACTCTTCATCTCCGGGCTCTGCCCCACTATCCAGGTCAGTTCCTGCTCCTTTTGAGTGCGCAGTCTTCGGATCTCCTGCCGCAGGGCCCACGATTCCAAGGCCCGGGCTACGATGAGTTTGAGAGCGGTCAAGTCCGGAGGCTTCTCTATATAATCATAGGCCCCCAACTTCATCGCTTCCACGGCGCTGTCTATCGTCCCGTACCCGGTGAGCATCATCACCGGCATCTCCCCGCCAGAGGCTTTTATCTCCTTCAAGACTTCTGACCCTTCGATATCCGGCAACTTCAGGTCCAGAAGGACTAGATCAACCTCGTTCTCATCTAGGAGTTTCAGCCCTTCGCCACCGGTTCGGGCTAGGAGGACCTCATACCCTTCCTCGCTCAAAGATTCCTTTAAGAAATAACTTAAGGTCTCCTCATCATCGATGA
>JBHIDN010000234.1:0-3313 GCA_046760125.1 Anaerolineae bacterium | reverse complement strand
AGCCTCCCTCATCGTCCCATAGGCATTCTACCATCTTGGGGAGGCTTTGTATAGTTAGAGGGGGAGAGAGCGGGCATTTGCCCCTTTGTGTCAAGGGGACCCAGATGATGCTGATGGAGAAGACAAAGCCGCCGTGAGGGGCTGCAGGGGCCTTCGATATGGCTGGCGCCGCCTCAAAGGCTGGGGGACGAGGATTCGAACCTCGGCTGGCGGATCCAGAGTCCGCTGTCCTACCGCTAGACGATCCCCCAGCGCATTTCCATTTTATCACAGTTGCTTGTTGAGGGCAAGGTTTATACCACCCTCAACTTCCAGCGGCCACGCTTGAACCAGAAGGCCATCATCAGGGCGTTACCCACGTTAGCCAGTCCCAAGGCCACCCAGATGCCCGTGGTGCCCCAGAAGCGGGAGAAGAGGTAGGCCAGGGGGATCTGTAGAACCCAAAGAGTGAAAAGATTGATGAACATGGCGGGCACCGTGTTCCCTGCCCCATCCAAGGAGCGTCCCATGACTATCCCTAAGGCGCTGAAGATGTAACTGACGGCCACGATCTTGAGACAACTGCCCCCGTACTCCACGACTCCAGGGTTGGCGTTGAAGATGGAGATGATCCGATCGGCCAAGGGGAGGAAGAAGATAGCGGCTGCAGTCATGAGGGCCATATTATAGCCGCCGACGAGCCAGGCGGTCTTTTCGGCCCGTTTCGGTTGGAGGGCTCCCAAGTTCTGCCCCACCAGGGTAGCGGAAGCGTTGCCCAGGCCGAAGCCGGGCACCAAAACCACCATCAGTATGCGGTTGGCGATGCCATAGCCGGCCAGGGCGAAGGTGCCATAAAGGGCTATGATGCCCAGCAAGGTGACCCGAGAGAGCGCCCGGAGGGTCATCTGTATGGTGCTGGGGAGGGCGATGGTGATGATCCTCCACATCAAGCCCAGATCGATGCGCAACTTATCCAGTTCGATACGCACTCGGGCTCTGCCCTTGAGCAAGATGTAGAATTGCAAAGCCAGACCAGCCCCGTAAGCGAGGACCGTGGATAGCGCAGAGCCCGCTACACCTAAAGCCGGCAATGGCCCCAGTCCAAAGATGAGCGCAGGCTCGAGGAGCACGTTCAAACCATTGGCGAAAGCCAAGACCCACATGGCGGTGGTAGCGTTTCCTGCCCCTCGGAAGACGGAGTTGATAGTAGGGACCAAGATGATGGCCAGGAGACCAGCGAAGGTGATATGAAGAAAGGCCAGGCCTAAAGGGAGCACTTCTGGGCCAGCGCCCAGGAGAAGAAGCATCGGTTTGGCCAAAACGAACCCCACCAGGCTCAGAGCCAAGGAAACTAGGATGGAGATGATAATCGTCTGAAGGGTGGCGTGGTTAGCGGCGGGGCGATCCTTCTCCCCGATGCGGCGAGCCACCACGGCCATGCCGCCGATGCCCAACCCCATGGCCAAACTGTTGATCCCCCAGCGCAGGGTACCACTGATGGTCACCGCGGCCACAGCGGCCGGGCCGATTTTCCCCACCCAGAAGATGTCGATGATCTGGAAGATGCTGATCATCGACATCTCCAGGGCCATAGGAAGGGCTAGGAGCCAGATATTGCGGTTGAGGCTGCCCTTTGTGTAGTCGTGCTCTGGCCTTTCCCAAAGGCCGACTTCGCTTACCGCCCCTTCCTCTCCTTCGGGATCCTGCAAGGAAGCCATGAGGCAATAGCCCTACTCGCTCCGAGCGAGCCTTGCCAGATGCTCGAGGGCCAGGTCTATCCTCCGCAGCGCCCGCTCTCTCCCCAGGACAGCCAGCGTACCGAAGAGGGGAGGGGCTACCTTTTTCCCGGTGACGGCGATGCGGATGATGCCGAAGAGTTGCCCCGCGGTCAAAGATAGGTCATCAGCCAGGCGGCGGAGGGCCTTCTCTAGGCTCTCTTCGTCGAAGAGGGGCAGTTTCTCCAATCTCTCCCATGTCACCTTGAGGGCCGCGTGCGATTCCTGGGCGGTCATCTTCTTTCCGATGAGGAGTGCGGGGTCGTAGGCTATCTCTTCTTTGAAGAAGAAATCGACCAACTCTACACCGTCGCTCAAGACCTTCATCCGCTCCTGGATGAGGGGGACCAGGCGACGGACCGTCTCCATATCGGCATCCAACTCTGCCTTCTTTAAGAAAGGCAGGAATCGCTTTGCCAAGTCGTCGGGCTCCAGTTGACGGATATAGACACCGTTCATCCAGTCCAGTTTCTCGTCGCTGAAGACGGAGGGGGCGGGGTTCACCTTCTCCAGGCTAAAATGCTCGATCAACTCCTCCCGGGTGAAGAGTTCCCTCTTATCGTCGTAGGCCCAGCCCAAAAGGGCCAGGAAGTTGACCATCGCCTCGGGCAGATAGCCCGCATCTCGGTAGTCGCTCACCGAGGTGGCTCCATGCCGCTTGGAGAGTTTGGTGCGATCTAGGCCCAGGATCATCGAGACATGGGCGAACTGGGGCGGGGTATGTCCCAGGGCCTCATAGATCCGTATCTGGCGAGGGGTATTAGCCAGGTGGTCGTCGCCACGGATAACGTGGGTTATCTGCATCAGAATATCATCGACTACCACGGCGAAGTTGTAGGTAGGGAAACCGTCGGCTCGCATGATGATGAGATCGTCCAGTTGCTGGTTGGCGAAATGGACATCTCCCCGCACCAGGTCGTGGACTACCGTTTCCCCCCCCAGAGGCATGGCGAAGCGAAGGGCCGGTTTTCTGCCCTGGGCTTCTAGGGTGGCCCTCTCTCGGGGGGATAGGTCTCGGCAACGGCGGTCATAACCCGGCGTTTCCCCCTTAGACAGAGCAGATTCTCGCCGCTCCTTCAGTTCCTCCGGGGTGCAATAGCAAAAGTAGGCCTTCTTCTCCTCCAAGAGCCGCTCCGCCGCAGCACGGTAGAAATGGAGCCGTTGCATCTGAAAGTAGGGCCCCAGGTCGCCCCCTACTTCTGGCCCCTCATCCCAGTCGAGGCCCAGCCAGCGGAGGGAATCCAAGATGCCCCCTACCGACTCCTCGGTGGAACGTACCCGGTCGGTATCCTCTATCCGCAGGACGAAGGTCCCTTGGTGATGGCGGGCGAAGAGCCAATTGTAGAGGGCGGTACGTGCCCCGCCTACATGCAAGTATCCCGTGGGGGAGGGGGCGAACCTGACGCGAACCGTCTTACTCATAGGAGCCTCTCGAAGTTCTGGATTTGCCATCGTAGTTGCTGATGGTAGGTAGGGTGGGGGCGGAAGGGACGGATGCAATCCGCAAGGGGTGCGTTCCCCACTATTTCTATCTTCTCCAAATCGCCTACCCCTAACCC
>JBHIDN010000233.1:0-3313 GCA_046760125.1 Anaerolineae bacterium | reverse complement strand
GAAAGGGGCCAGTTCCGTGGCCGTGATGATCACCTGCTCCTGGCCGCCGATAGAGGCCAGGAGATATTCTCGCCGGGCCGGATCGAGTTCCGACATCACATCATCCAGGAGGAGGATGGGCCCCTCCCCGGTTTCTGTGCGTATGAGCCCCACCTGAGCCAGTTTCAACGATAGGGCACAGGTGCGCTGCTGTCCCCGAGAGCCATAGATTGTAAGGTCCATCCCCTCTATGAAGAAGCGGAGATCGTCCCGATGGGGGCCTACGAGGGTAAGCCCCCTCTCTATCTCCTGCCTACGCGTCTCATCCAACCGCTGGTGGAAGAGGTTGGCGATCTCCGCCGCCGGCAGTTGGGGTTGGAGCATCTGAGATGCTGGATGGTGGAGCATATCCAGGGGCAGTTGATAGGGGCTCCTAGCCCCCTCTTCTAAAGGGAGGCTGGATTTGTAGAAGAGGCGGAGGTCTTCCTCCCCTCCTGTCAAGCGGAGATGGATCTCCCGAGCCAGGTCGTTCAAGGCGCTCACCGCTCGCAAGCGCGCGGCTATCAGTTGGGAGCCTCGCTCCACTAACCGCTCATCCCAAAACTCCAATTGGCCGAGATCGGCCCCTTCCCGCAGGCGACGGAGGAGATGGTTCCGTCGGAGGAGGACCCGTTCATACTCCTGTAGAGCCCGGGGATAGGCCCTATCGACCTGGGAGATGAGAGCGTTCAGATAGCGGCGGCGAGGGCTGGGGGAGCCGGCTATCAACCCCACATCCTGGGGGAGGAAGATCACCACCTTGAGCAGGCCTAAAAGATCGGCTACCCGCCGCTTCACGCCGTTTATCCTGATATCTTTACGCAGGCTTCCTGGGGATGAGGGGAGAAGGGTTATCTCCAACCTTCTGAGAGGGCCCTCCTCTATATCGGTTGTCAGTCGGGCGAAGGGGAGATCCTCTTCCCAGGCGCGCCAGTTGATCAGTTGGCGGTCCGCCTCCGCATGGGGAGAAGTGGCGGCGGAGAGGTAGTAGATCGCCTCCAGGAGGTTGGTCTTCCCCTGGGCGTTGCCCCCTTGCAAAAGGCAGATCTTTTGGGGGAGATCCAACTCCAAGCGGAGATAGTTACGGAAATTGGTGAGAGAGAGGTGTTTCAAGCGCATTCTAAGGCGATTATATCAAGGCTAGAGGCAAAGAGAAAGGGACCACTCCTGGGGTGGTCCCTTTGCCAGTCCAACGTAGTCGGTTGCCGCCATATGAGGGGACAGCCGTTACCGGCTGATATGCATGGGCATTATCACATGGACGAAATCTTCGTCGCCCATGGGCCTGAAGACGCCGGGGCTGGAGGGGGTGCTGGTCTCCAGAGCCACTTGGGCCGAGTCTATGACGTTCAGGATATCGATGAGGTACCGACCGTTAAAGGCTATCTCCATCGCTTGTCCCTCGACGGTGGCGTCGATCTGGCCCACGTTGTCGCCCACCTCAGCGGCGGTGGCGGCTAAGGTAAGGCTCCCTGGCTCGCCCTCGCCGGGGGTCATCTGCACGCGGACGATGTTGGCCGCATCTCTGGCGAAGAGCAAGGCGATCTTGGCCGCCCTCAGGAACTCCTTAGTATCTACCACCGTTCGGGTGTTGTAACTGGTGGGGATGATCTGTTTGTAGTCGGGGAAGTTCCCCTCGATCAGTTGAGAGACCAGTTCTATCGGTCCTCCCAGAGCCCCTCCCGCCAGGCGGAAGAGCACCTGATTCCTGGCCGAAGGGATGGTCATCTCCACCGGCTCTCCCTCCTCGGCGGCCACTCGGCCCAGTTCCTGGAGGGCCCGGGCGGGGATGATCACCCTCATCGCTTCCGGGACCGGCTCGCTCAAGGGAGCGGAGCGGACGGAGAGGCGGAAGCCATCGGCTGCGGCTAGCGTAAGTTTCGCTTCTTGGAAGTCGGCCAAGACCCCGGTGAGGATGGGCCGGCTCTCATCGGTGGCGGCGGCGAAGGTCACCTGCTCGATCATCTGGCGTAGCAAATCGGGCTGAAGGGTTATCTTCCTATCCTCGATGGCGGTGGGGATGAGGGGGAACTCTTGGGCATCTATGACCTTTATATTGGCCTCGGTGCGGGCGCATTTGAGGTGGAGCGTCTGGGTACGAGTTACAAGTTCCAAATCGATCTGCTCTGGGGGGAGGGAGTTGACGAAATCGACTAGGAGCCGAGCGGGGACGGTAGTGGCCCCCTCCTCCTTTATCTTGGCTCCGATCCAGCAGGTTATGCTGGTGGAGAGATCGGTGGCCGAAAGTTTCAACTGGGATTGATCGGTGGCCAGGAGGATGTTGTGGAGTACAGGGAGGACGCTCCTCAGGCTCACCGCCCGTCCCACGATAGCCAAGCCCCTAGAGAGGTTCTCTTGCAAGCAGGAGACTTTCACCTTCAGACCTCCTTTTTCAGCCGCATCCGCTAAGGAAGAAATTCGCAAACAGTATACAACACATCGGGGTGGAGTTCAAGAGGGGATACGCTCCGGCTCTCGGAAATCGTATACCCCCTCTTGAGGCCTCCACTCCTGGCCGCACCCTGGGCAGAAGAGGATCGTCTCCTTCTCCTGCAAAGGGGTATAGCAATAAGGACAACGGAATAACGCCTTCGCGGTTTCCCCTTCGTTCTTCATGGCACGAGCAATGACGAAGACACTAGGGCTCAGTTTGAGGCCAGCGGTGGGCCTTTGCAAGAGGCCATCCAGATAGGCCAATACCCTGGGAGCCAAGAGCCGCTTCAGGAAGGGGAGGCGCAGGCTGGAGACGGCTAGTTCCCCCTCCAGGACGAAGCCGGCCTCGTGGAGAGAGGCGGAGATGTAGGCGGGATGGAAGTTGAAATGCATATCCAGATACTCACATGGTTCCCGGGAAAAGGGTCGTTTCTGGGAGCGGCCCAGAAGGTAACGGAGGATCTCCTTGAGGTTACGCTTGTTGGCGTACTCTAGGATGTAGGTCCCCTTCGGCTTGAGGATGCGATGGATCTCGGCTAGAGCCGCAGGGATATCCGCTATATGGTGGAGGACCCGCACGGTGACCGCCGCATCGAAGGCGGAGGAGGCGAGGGGTAGGCGGTAGATATCGGCGGCCAGGTAGATAAACCTACCCTCCCCCAACCTCTGATGGGCTTGAAGAAGTTGGGACCGGGCGAAATCGAGGAGGATCACCCTCTTGTAGCCCTGGTAAAGGTCGGCCAACCGCCCGAAACCAGCCCCCAACTCGACCAGGGCCTCCCCTTCTGGGGGGAGGAGCCTCCGTAAGGCGATCCGCTCCGCAGCGTCCTCGTACTCCCGGCCGGGCCAAAAGGCCTCATAG
>JBHIDN010000232.1:0-3315 GCA_046760125.1 Anaerolineae bacterium | reverse complement strand
GTGGTCATCACCGCTCCCGAACGGGTGGAGGGTATCTGTCAGGCGGTTATCGAGAGGTTCGATGCTGCCATACCCCAGGCCTACGACGAAGAGGATCGAGAGCGCGCTTATATCCTCAGTCGTGACCGGCAGGGGAGGATAGTCCATTTTCCTCTCCTGACCGTCTCCATCTCCGTAGTCACCAACGTTCGGAGGAGTCTGGTTCACCCGGGTCAGATAGCCCATATCGCCGCCCAGGTGATGAGATACGTGAAGGCTAAAGAAGGCAGCAACTACGCCTTTGATAGACGGAAGGGGTAAATCGTACGTAAAGTATCCTCGTGGGAGAGGTCTCTATGCCATTCTATGAGTATGAGTGTGACGATTGTGGTTACAGATTCGAGCGATATCAATCTATGGCCTCGGAGCCCGTGAAAAGGTGTCCCCACTGCGGGGGGGCCGTACGACGGGTTATCTACCCCGTGGGGATCATATTTAAGGGGTCGGGGTTCTACGTCACCGACCATCCCCGGCCTGGCAAGCACCAGGGCAGGCGTCCCGCTCCCACCTCGGAGAGAGACAAAGGGCTGTCTAAGGAGGAAAGCAAGGGGAGCGAAAGGTCAAAATTAGCGGAAGAGGGGTCAGAGGGCTAAGGGGTCACTTGCCAAGAGAGGGAGCCACCAGAGGGTTAGAGTTGGAAACTGCCGCTGGCGGGGACGATCTTATATTCATAGTTTATTACATAAGTGAGAAGTTTCTTTTCTAGTTCTCGCCACTCTTCGCTTCTCAGGATATTCATCATCGTTTCTTGATCTTCGGTGATCCCGCCAGAGAGCATCTGGGGTCCGTTCCCAGCGACGGTATACCAAGCCTCCGTAGGTTGGAGGCCCAGCCTCACCATCCCGGGAGCGAACTCCTCAGTTATGAACTCCATGTAATCGGCCTCTCTACCGGGCCGGATGTCCCAACTCATGAGAAGTTTGATCATAGATACCCTCCAGGAGGAAACCCCCATCTGAAGATACCATATCTCCGATAATTGTGCAAACGGGAAGGGTGAAAGAGATGCGCGCTGTGGTGCAAAGGGTGAGGGAGGCTTCTGTCTCCGTAGAGGGGGAGACGATAGGAAAGATCGGCAAGGGGTTGGTGATCCTTCTGGGGGTCGCTCAGGGCGATTCGGAGAGGGAAGCCAGATACTTAGCGGAGAAGATCGCTCACTTGCGCATCTTCGCCGACGAAGAGGGCAAGTTTAACCTCTCCGCTCTGGATGTCGGGGCTCAAGCGCTGGTTGTCTCGCAGTTCACCCTCTATGGCGACACAAGAAGAGGACGCCGTCCCAGTTTCATCTCCGCCGCACCTCCAGAGGTGGCAGAGCCGTTGGTGGAAAAGTTCATCGAGTCTTTGCGAGCCGTGGGGCTCCAGGTGGAGGCCGGTAGGTTCGGAGCCATGATGTTGGTCAACATCGCCAACGATGGCCCGGTGACCTTGATCCTGGATACCGAGGCTTAAAGACCCCTCTAGAAAGCCATCCCCTATGGGGTGGCTTTTTTGTTTTTACTGTTCCATAGTTGAGGCTAGTTTCTTGACCCATTCGATCCCTTCGGCGACGGAAGCCTCATCGGCGGGATATTGAGGGGTGTGTTCGAAGACGATGGTGCAGGATGGTGCTCTGCTAAGAGCCGAGCGGAGGATATTTGGGATATCTGCCCAGCCCACCTCAGGCCGCTGGGAAGGGTGAACGGGGACATGATGGTAGAGGCTATATGTCTCCCGGGTAGCGTTATAGACGTGGATGAGGTCGGTATAAGGGGATAACTTCTTGGCAAAGTCGAAGGGATCCAGTCCGGTGTGAAGAGCGGTAAGGTGCAGATGTCCGATATCGAGGCAGAAACGCAACGCCGGGTGCGCCTGAAAGATTTCCACGAACGACTCGGCCCGGTAGAAATAGGGGTTGGGCCCCACGTTCTCCAAGAGTATGGGGATTCCGGCCTCCTCACTCCAGGAGGAAAGCCGAGAGCAACTATCCTGAGCCAAGGCCATGATGCTCTCTTCATCTAGACCGGGCCTGGGATGCCAGATAACGGAAGGGAGATGCCCCACCACATAGAGCGCATGGTACTTGACGGCTGTCTCTAGGGTCCTGTGCAAGGAGTCAAGAGTGGTAGCCCGTTTCTCTTCATCTGGGTCGGTAAGGAAAGGGTAGTCGAAGGAGGGAGGTCGGGGCAGGGGGTCGTGGAAGCCATAGGCGAGCCCCTCCCGACGGACGAACTCCATAACCAGGGACAGAGATTGGGCGTCGAAGAAGCCGATCTCCAACTGCCGGAAGCCATATTCTGTTAGGGTGCCCAGTTTAGAGAGATCGCCCCTTATGGCGCTGGTCGAGATGCCAAAACGTATCATGGTTTACCTTTAGGCTATCATCTTGGCAGGGGAGACGCAAGAGTGAGAGGATGGGTATGTCTTCTCCCTGTGAAGCGGCTGCCTTAGAAGGGAGCGCCGAGGGCTGCAGCCACCTGGAACGGATCTGAGGAGATGACGCTCGAAGCGTAGAGTTCCATAGCCCCTATGTCCGCTGTCCTATTCATGGGGTCCCCCCGATCGAGGAGGCGCACCATAACCGGGAAGCCGGCCCAGTCCTCCTTGGCGGGTGTAAGGGGAGGCATGATGAAAGCCAGGTTGAAGGCGGAGACCCCTAGGTTTTCCACGTAGCGGCGGAGCACCCCAAATATGGCTTCTTTTAGGTCGTTATCCAACTCCGAGGAGAAGAGGAGTGTCTCTTTCTCCTTCACTGGGGTGAGGTAAGCAAGGAGTCTCGTCCCCTTCCTGGTGAAAGCCAACCCTAAAGAGGCATGGACACGATATAGATCGTCGAAATAGTTACTGCCGTAAGTGGCTCGGTAATCCAGGGCGGCATGCCTCAGCCGCTCTATTTTGGCGTAATGCATCTCCCGAGAGAGCGTCATCTGGGCATGGCCGTGGATGATAGAGGCCCCGGCCTTCCATAAGCAGTTCCACATGAAGAAGAAATATTTGGCCTCTGGGTCCTCGCTATTCGCCTTCTGGGCCCAAACCAGCGCTGTATCGATATAGTCGGCCACTTCCTCTGGCCTGAAGTGGAGAGGGTCATGTTCGTCGAAGATCACCAGGCCATGGAAGCCATCGTACTTGGCGATATTGGAAGCGGTGATGGAGTGCGACCCTTTCACCCGCCCGAAAGAATCCTCAGGTGTGCCCTCCATAGGCTGGCAGAAGGGATCGCCCTCCGCCTCAACAATCGCCTCTCTTAAATCGGCCCTTACCCTCGCCTCCATGGGCCGCTGAGAACGGATTTCGTTG
>JBHIDN010000231.1:0-3318 GCA_046760125.1 Anaerolineae bacterium | reverse complement strand
GGGCTCGTTCATAATCTTGGAGTCTCATACTTGACCGTCCACTCCCATCGTCTCGCTTGTATCTGAAGTCGGCGCAAGCGATTTGGGTAAAGGCTGAGAGCCCGAACCAGATAGATGCCCTTTGGTGAAGTTGCTCTCTTCATCTCCATACTCGAACTTAAAGCCTTTCTCGGTGAAAACCTTCAAGCAAGCATCTACCACGTTAGGGTCATAAAGGACACCCCTATTCCGTGAGATCTCCTCTAAGGCTTCATCTATACCGAGAGCCGGCCGGTAAGGTCGGTGAGAGGACATAGCCTCAACAACATCAGCTACAGCCAGGATTCTTGCCTCCAGGACAATCTCTTTGCCGACAAGCCCCTCGGGATATCCAGAACCATCCATCCTTTCGTGATGTTGAAGCACGATTTGGGCAACGGGCCATGGAAATTCTATTGTCTTCAATATATCGTAACCGACTTGGGGGTGAGTTTGAATTATACCGAATTCGTTTTCGGTTAACCGACCGGGCTTATTGAGAATCCCCGTTGGTACAACTACCTTGCCAAGATCATGAACAACCCCAGCCATACGGATTGCATCAATCTGCTCTTCCGAAGGGCCCATCTGTGTGGCGATGGCGCGGGCAAGATTGGCGGCGCGCCGTTGATGACCGGCTATGTATGGACCCCTCGTTTCCACGGTCAATGCCATGGCATGGATGATTCCCCCCAAGGCTTTTCGCAACTTCTCCAGAGCATGTTGGAGTTCTTCCTCCGCCCACTTGCGCTCGGTTTCTGATGCTTCCAACTCAGCAATTCGTTGGCGCAATTGTGCCGATTCATTTATGAGTTGCTTTTGTCTTCTCTTCACCTTTCATCTTGTGTACGTTCTAAGATAGGCAACGATTTCACTATAATTGGCGCATCATAACCTACTAGGGAGAGAGAACCAGGCTACCAAAGTGTGTCCCCACCCCTCTTCTAGAGGCCGCTCTTCCTACATATCTATATGTTGCAAGAACCGTGCCAATCCCACGGGATCCTGCAAGGAAGGCAGCCCAATTAAAAGGAGAGAAAGCAGCCGCCACCGCTCATCTGTGAACTGGCCGCAGGAGATGACACGAGATATTGTGGTCCATAGGTAGTGGGATGCAGATGTAGTAGCGCCGAATAGTAAGAGGCTGAAACGCCGATGGGAAGAGGCCCTTCTAGGGGACAGAGGGCCGGGGGATTTCCCCCATTTGGGGAATTTTACACAGTCGATAGTCCGGTCATGGTGGCGGTCATGAGTCCGCACCTCTCTTTAGGCAGCCTCTACCACTTTGACCAAGAGCCTGCGCCGCCTGGGCCCATCGAACTCGCAAAGGAAGAGCCCCTGCCAGGTCCCCAGGACCAACCTCCCACCCTCTATCAGTACCGTCTCCGAGGAACCTACGATGCTGGCCTTGACGTGGGAGTCGGCGTTCCCCTCCAGATGGCGGTATGAACCGCCTCGCGGGGCCACCTTCTCCAGCACGGCCAAGATATCCTGGGCCACGCTGGGGTCGGCGTTTTCGTTGATCGCTATCCCCGCCGTAGTATGGGGGACATAGATATGGCAGAACCCCTCTTGGACTCCGCTCTCGGATACCGCCCGCTGTATCTCTCTCGTCACATCCACCATCTGGGCCCGCGAACTGGTGGCTACCTCCAAGCGATGGATCATACTCCCACCTCCCCTAAGAGTTGCTCGCTTGATTATACTAAAAGAGCGCCAATCTTGACAGCGAGGCCAGTTGCTGATACAATCAATATGCACGGCGCATTCGTCTAGCGGCCTAGGATACAGCCCTCTCAAGGCTGGGACAGGGGTTCGAGTCCCCTATGCGCCATAAGACCAGGGCCCTACGAGAGGGCCCTTTTCCCTATGGGGGATGAGATGGAGGATTTAGCGAAAAGCGCAGGGGAGTTGTTGAAACAGATGGGCCTCACCCTATCGCTGGCCGAGTCCTGCACCGGGGGGCTCATCGCCCACCGGATCACCAACATCTCCGGGAGTTCTAACTACTTCCTGGGCGGCGTGGTCGCCTACTCCAACGAGGCTAAAGAGAAGATCCTGGGCGTGCCTCACGAGATCCTACTCCGATACGGCGCGGTAAGCGAAGAGACTGCGCGAGCCATGGCCGAAGGAGCCCGTCGCCTATTAGTGAGCGACCTAGCCTTGGCGGTGACGGGGATCGCTGGCCCCACGGGGGGCACCCCGGAGAAGCCGGTGGGGCTGGTCTACATCGCTCTGGCGGCCGAGGAGGAGGTGAGGTGCGAGAGGCATATTTGGAACGGGGACAGGCTACAGAATAAGGCCCAATCCGCCGAGGCGGCTCTAGAAATGCTCATCGCCTATCTCAAGACTTTAGGGACGGAGTAACACCTTCAGCGTCTCCCCCTTCTCCGCCAACTGGAAGGCCCTAATTCCCTCATCCAGGGGTAAGGTAGCGCTGATAAGAGAGGCCACGTCCACCAGCCCTCTCCTCAAGAGTTCCAATGCGGGGACGAGGGGGCCACAGCGGGAACCGATGAGCGTGATCTCGTCGATCACCAGGTGGCTCAAATCCACCTCCGTCTCACCATGGTAAGTGCTTTTCAAGACCAAGGTGCCCCGCGGGCGCAGTAGGGCTAAAGCCTGAGCGAACCCCTCGGGATTCCCCGTACAATCGACCACGATGTCAAAAGAACGTTCCAAGGAGCCCTCGCCCAAGTGGGTAGCGATGCCCCGTCTCTTGAGGATCTCCAATTTGTGAGCGTGGTGCCCCACGGCCAAAAGGTCACAAGCCTGAAGAGCCAGCACCTGGGCCACCAGCAGACCCAGTTTCCCATCCCCTAAAAGGATCACCCTATCTGTGGGCTTGACCGGTATCTGTTCCACTATCTCCAAGGCTGCGGCCAGAGGCTCGACGAAAACGGCATCTTCATCAGGAATCTCCTCCGGAACAGGGTGCAAATTGGCTAGGGGAAGGGTTAGATATTCGGCGAAGGCTCCGTCTCGCCCCCAGATGCCCAGGGTGGTGCGCTCCGGGCAGTGAGTGAAGAGCCCCCTTCGGCAAAGAGGGCACTCCCCACAGTAGCAGTTTATCTCCCCCACCACCCGCTTTCCTAGCCATTCCTTCTCCGCCTCCTCTACGATTCCCACGAACTCGTGACCCAACACCCCCTGGAAGCCCATATACCCCTTGGCTATCTCCAGGTCGGTGTTACAGATGCCCGCCAGGGAGACCCGAATCAGGGCCTCGCCCGGCGGAGGCTTGGGACGGGGATAGTCAGGTAAGAGTCTCAGTTCCCCGTCGTAGAGCAGGGCTCTCAT
>JBHIDN010000230.1:0-3323 GCA_046760125.1 Anaerolineae bacterium | reverse complement strand
GTAATAGAGGGTGAGAAGGAAAGAGCCATCGCCCTGTCGGAGGAAGCCCTCTCTCAGGGAATCCCACCCTTGGAGGCGATAAACAAGGGCTATATAGTGGGCATCCAAAAGGTGGGGGAGCTCTTCGAGAAGGGCGATTTCTTCCTCCCGGAGTTGGTGATGGGAGCGGAGGCGATGCAGGCGGCGCTTGCGGTTTTGGAGCCGGAACTGAAGAAGAGGCAGGAGGTCCGAGAGAGCATGGGGACGGCGGTAGCAGGGACAGTGGAAGGCGATATCCACGAGATAGGCAAACGCTTAGTCGGCACCATGCTCGTGGCTAACGGCTTCGATGTCCTAGATTTGGGGCCCGATGTGGCCGCCGAGACCTTCGTCGAGAAGGTGCGAGAATTGAAGCCCGATCTACTCCTCCTCTCGGCTCTCATGACCACCACTATGCCCGAACAGAGATCGGTCATCGAGGCATTAAAGGAGGCCGGGCTTCGGGACAGGGTGAAGGTGATGGTAGGAGGAGCAGCGGTGACCCCCTCCTGGGCTCAAGAGATAGGCGCCGACGGCTACGCCGAAAACGCCATCGAAGCGGTGGAGGTGGCCAAGGGGCTGGTGCAGGCTTCCTAGCCAACCCGCTCAAAATATCCCTTGCCAATCATGAGCGCGGGGCAACGAGAGTATATCAGGCCCCCACATTAAGAGATAGTAGAGCCGGTTTCAAAACCTATTAAGTAATATTAGGAAGGAGGTACAAAGGTACGAATGGAAATCCTGGAAAAATTGGTTCAGGCTGTCCAAGATGGCCAGGCTGAAGAGGCTGTGACCCTAGCCCAAGAGGCTATGGCCGCAAAGATGGAGCCTCTGGCAGTGGTGGACGCTTTGACCGAGGGGATACGGGAGGTGGGAGATCGCTTCGAGCGGATGGAGATCTTTCTTCCAGAGATGATGCTGGCCGCCCAGGCGATGCAGAAAGCCCTCGAACTATTAGCCCCCTATTTGGAACGCCAAAAGGGAAGACGAGAGGAGAAAGGCACGGTGGTTATAGGCACCGTGGAGGGAGATATCCACGAGATAGGCAAGAACATAGTGGCCCTGCTCTTGAAAGTAAACGGTTTCACGGTCTATGACCTGGGGCCCGATGTCAACGCCCTCGATTTCATCAAGAGGGCCCAAGAGGTGAAAGCCGATATAATCGGCGCTTCGGCCCTTATGACCACCACTATGCCCGGCCAGCGAGAGATAATAGAACTCCTGAAAGATATGGGGTTACGCCACCGTTTCCACGTAACCGTGGGCGGCACCCCCGTGACCCAAGAGTGGGCAGAGGAGATAGGCGCCGACTCCTGGGCAGAGAACGCCACAAAAGCGGTGGCTATCTTGGAGAAGGCGATGGAAGAGAGGAGGGGTCATGCCCGCGCCACCCTATAAGATGTGGGAGATATTGGAGCGCGCCCGCACAGGCCCCTTCTGCGAGGATGAGCCCTTCATCATGGAGCGCTTTATGCCCAAACTGAAGGCGGTCATCAGAAAGTACGGAATAGAGTACGACCCTGCCACTCCTATCCCCTCAGATGACCACTTGGCCGACGCCCTCTGGCAGGCGGGGCTAGAGTTCTTCTTAGAGGTGGGGGGGCTCTGCGTGGATACGCACCGGATCATAACTTTCGACGAAGGGGAAGTAAAGGAAGCCCTCTATCTGGCGCCAGGAGAATATCTGGTGGGCTCTGGTAAGGACGCTCGCAAACTCAAACATCGCCAAGTGGAAGATACCAACCCACCCTTCGTCATCTTCAGCCCGGACATAACCTGCGACGAAGAACTCTTCTCGCCCCTCTCTATCGCCTACTTGAAAGAGCCTTTGGCTGATGGGGTTTGCGCCCCCATCCTCGAGGAGAGCATGGGGCTCAAGATCAAGGCCAAGACCCCTACAGAGTTGGCGGGGAGCATAGAGCACGCCATGAGCCTCCGTCAAGCGGCGAAACTGGTGGGGAGACCGGGCATCTTCTTGGTCGCTGCCGGTACGGCGGAATCGGACACAGCGCAGATATCCATTAGCCATTCCGATTGGGGGGTGAGGACCTCGGATAGCCGTCTGGTGGGGGCCCTCACCGAACTGAAGATCGATAACGCTCTCCTCAACAAGGCCGCTCACTATCAACAGTTCGGCTGTTTCACCGGAAGCCTCACCGGGCCCATCTATGGCGGTTACGCCGGGCGCGCCGAGGGGACTGCCATATTGCAGGTGGCCTATCATCTTATGGGCCTCTTGGTCCACCAAGCCCACTATCAGATGAACTTCCCCTTCCATCTCCATTACACCTCCAACTCCAGCCGGGAACTCCTCTGGGTCATAAGCACCAGCCATCAAGCCATCGCCAGAAACAGCAAACTCATCTCCTTCTCCAACGGCTTCTTAAACGCCGGCCCAGCCACGGAGATGGTCCTCTACGAGGCAGCGGCTCACGCCTTGGCTAGCACCGTCTCAGGCGCCAACCTTTGGGAGGCAGCAGTGGCCCACAATAAATACAAAAACCGGGCCACTCCCCTAGAGGCCCGCATGGCCGCGGAGGTGGGCCACGCTTGCGCCCAAATGAAACTCACGCGGGAGGGGGCCAACGAACTGGTACAGAAGATATTGGCCAAATACGAGGACCAGATCGCCGATGCGCCTCTGGGCAGCCTCTTCCAGGAATGCTACGATGTACAAAAGGCCCTGCCTAGGAAAGAGTATCTCGATCTCTACGCGCGAGTTAAGGACGATCTAGTAGAGATGGGCCTCGAATTCCCCTATTGAGATGCCTCCTACTACTAATGGAGATAACTCTCAAGGTACAAGGGCAAAACTCTATAGAGGAGAACCATGACCGAATATCTACAGGTTATCACCACCACAAACACGGAGGAAGAAGCGCGGAAGATACAGCGCCTCCTGGTCGAAGAGCGCGCTGCGGCCTGCGTCCAGATCATAGGACCTATCTCCAGCCTCTATTGGTGGGAGGGCAAAATCGAAGAGGCGGGGGAATGGATATGCCTGGCCAAGGCGAGAAGCAAGGATTACCAGAGGATCGAATCTCTCATCAAAGAGAACCACCCCTACACTGTGCCTGAGATCCTCGCTATCCCGGTTTCCGCCGGGAACAAAAATTACCTCGCTTGGATCAGCGAGGTAACCAGCCCTTAGCGTAAGGAAAACCTTAGAAAGTAGGGCAGGCTTCGAAACCCATCCTACTCCCCTATCCACTCCTCGCCCCCCTCATAAAACTCCTTCTTCCAGATGGGGACTATCTCCTTGAGCCTATCGATGGCGTATCTTGCGGCCTCGAACGCTTCTGCTC
>JBHIDN010000229.1:0-3335 GCA_046760125.1 Anaerolineae bacterium | reverse complement strand
CCAAATCCTCAGAGAGCCGAGATACCAGGTTTGAGCCCAGGTATCCAAGGGCGATCCCCACTACCCCTCCCAAGAGGCTCAATACCACCGCCTCCACCAGGAACTGGAGAAGGATATCCCGCCTTTTGGCCCCCACCGCTTTGCGGATACCTATCTCCCGGGTGCGCTCGGTGACGGAGACGAGCATAATATTCATGATACCGATGCCTCCCACAAGTAGGGATATGGCGGCGATGGAGCCCAGGAAGAGGGTCAGCACCCCCGTTACCTCTCCTAGGATGGCTACCAGGTCGGCTTGAGTGATGACGCTGAAATCGTCATCGTCTCCCAGGTCGATATCGTGTCTCTGTCTCAAAACCCTTGTGATCTCTTCCGCTGCCGCATCCAGGTGGTCTTCGGAGGCTACCTGAGCGTAGATGGTGGAGACCAGATATTCGCCGGAGAAGTTCCTTTGCTGCGGGAAAAGCCTGGCGTAGGCGGTCGTTAGGGGAACCCAGATCATATCGTCCTGACTGCCGAAGGCGGTGGCTCCTTTCTCCTCCAAGACGCCGATGATGCGAAAGGGGAGGCCATTGATCTTGATATTTTGACCCAAGGGATAGGGCCCCTGAGGGAAGAGGTCATCCACTACCCCTGACCCCAAGACCGCCACTCGAGAGCGGGCGTGGAGGTGATTAGAATCGATGAACTCTCCGTAGGCTACCCGGAGGTTGCGTACCGGCGCGGCCTCTGGAGTGACACCTACGACGGAGATGAAGAGATCTTTGTCAGCATAGGATACATGAGCGCTTCTACTCAGTTGCGGGGCTATGGCGGTCACATAGGGGACGTTCAGAGGGTCGGCTAGGGCTTGGGCATCGCCATAGGTCAAGGAGGATTGGGCGGTGAAGGCTCCCTGGTGCTGGAGCCGGCCGGGGAAGATGAAGAGAAGGTTAGCCCCCGCGCCTTTTATCTCCTCGGTCACCATCTTCTGGACGCCCTGTCCCAGCGAGACGAGGGTGATGACGGCGGCCACGCCGATGACGATGCCCAGCATGGTGAGGGCAGAACGCAGTTTGCTGGTGGCTAGGCTCCCTAGAGCCACACGCAGGCTTTCGACCAGGTTCACCCCTCACCCCCGGGAACCGATTGGCCGGTGATCCTCCCGTCGTGGAGATGGTAAATGCGCTGCGCGCGGGAGGCGATCTGAAGATCGTGGGTCACCAAGACCACGGTTATCCCCTCCTCAAAGTTGAGCCGTGTGAGGAGGTCCATGATCTCCTCTCCCGATTTGGAGTCGAGGTTGCCCGTCGGCTCATCGGCCAAAATGATAGAAGGGCTATTTACAAGAGCCCGGGCGATGGCTACCCGTTGCTGTTCCCCTCCCGAGAGTTCAGTCGGCCTGTGATTCAGCCGGTCGCCCAATCCCACGGCCTCCAGGGAAGCCACCGCTCTGGGCTTGCGATCTCTTACCCCAGCATAGAGGAGGGGCAACTCCACGTTTTGGAGGGCCGTGGCCCGGGGTAGGAGGTTAAAGGTCTGGAACACGAAGCCCACCTTGGCATTGCGGATGGTGGCCAGTTCATCGTCGTTCAGTCCTCCCACGTCGATACCTTCCAACAGGTATCGACCGGAGGTGGGGCGATCGAGACAGCCCAGGATGTTCATGATGGTGGATTTGCCGGAGCCGGAGGGCCCCATGATAGCCACCAGTTCTCCCTCTTGGATCTCTAAGGAGACCCCGCGTAAAGCGGGTATCTTCACCTGGCCCATCCTATAGATCTTGGTGGCCTCTTCCACCCGAATCAGGGGAGCACTCATCACTGACCTCGGCGAAAGAGGCGAAAGCCTCCAGGCATACCCTCTGAGGGGGCGAGGCCCTGGACCACTACCTCATCCCCTTCCTCCAAGCCCCTCACCACCTCGCTGACGAGCTCATCCTGCAACCCCATTTCGATCTCCACAGGAACCGCTTCTCCCTGCACCATCTTCTCCACGTAGGTGCGGCCGCTCTCCCGGTCGATCTGGATGGCTTGATTAGACAGAAGCAGAACCCCTTCTTTTCGCTCCGTGACGATGGTGGCGTTGGCGGTCATCCCCGCCTTCAAGGGGATATCGGTAGGGCCGATTTCCACCTTCACCTCGTAGGTGACTATCCCCTCGACGACTGTAGCGGTAGGGGCGATATACCCCACCTCCCCCACAAATTCTCGATCGGGAAGCGAGTCTAAAGTGATGGTCACCTCTTGGCCCACTAGGATCTTGGCTATATCCACCTCATCGATATCGAGATTGAGGTGGAAGGTTGAGGGGTCGATGAGGCGGATGATGGGTGTTCCGGTGGTCACCAGTTCGCCCTCCTGGGCTCCCACATAAGCTACGATTCCACTGAAAGGGGCCACGATTTCAGCCCCCTCCAGTTGCAGTTGGATTTGCCGCAAGTTGGCTTTTGCTCTATCCACCTCCGCCCGGGCGATGGTCAACTCCTCAGGGGTGGGGCTTTGGAGCAACTTCTCTAGTTGCGCTTGCGCCTGGGCCACCTGGGCCTCGGCGCTTTTGATTTCGCTCTCCGTCGGCCCGGCGATAGCCAGGTTGTAGCGGGCCTGAGCGCTCTCGTACTCGATGCTCGCCTGCTGTAGGGCTGCTGCCTGGGGGGTCATCCCCACCCCAGCCCACCAGGCTATCTTGTCGTATTCCGCTTGGGCCTGCTCCAAAGCGATCCTGGCTCGCTCCAGGTCGGCCTGGGCTATGATTATCTCCTCCTCACTGGGCCCCTCTCTTAACCTTTCCAGATTGGCTTGGGCGCTCTCTAAGGAGGCCCGAGCCGCAGCCAACTCCTCGGGGTCAGGGCCAGCCTCGATTTGGGCCAGTCGGGCCTCGCTGATGGTCAAGGAGGCTTGCGCCTGGGCTAGTTGTTGTTCCAAATCCGCCGTCTCTAGCCGGGTTAGGGTATCCCCCTTTTGGACAGCCTGGCCCTCGGCGACCAGAACCCTTGCTACCTTTCCTCCCGACCTAAAGGTGAGGGTCACCTCCCGAGCGGGCGCCACGCTCCCGGTGGCGCTGACCGTGGCTATTATGTTGCCCCGCTGGACGGTGACCGTCTCCAAGTTCTGGGAGGCGCGGGGTCTGTTGCCCAGTCGGTGGGCAGCATAGCCTGCCCCTCCCACTAGTAGGAGGATGACGACTATTATGGCCGTCCTTCTCATCTCTTTCTCTCCTTGTAGCACGAAAGATGCAAATAGTATGATATATCTTACAAATCATACGAAATTATATCATATATGGCTAGGTTGTCAAGAAGGCGTATTCTATCATCTAAAATGTCACTGAGAGTGGTATAGTTCTCTCAAAAGATA
>JBHIDN010000228.1:0-3342 GCA_046760125.1 Anaerolineae bacterium | reverse complement strand
GGTCGTGTTAGTGAAGAGTTGCAAGCCCAGTACGCCGTCCGAGCCTATGAGCGAGCCCAGGAGGAATGGCCCTGGATGGGGGTGATGAGTTACTGGTTCTTCAAGCGGGCCGACGATAGGGAGAAGGACCAACCCTTCTACTATTTCCGGCTGGTGGAGCCCGACTTCACCCCCCACCCTGCATACTGGGCTCTAAAAGAGTTGACCACCAGCCAGCCAGTAGTGGGGCTGGGGTACAAGCAAGAGGACCACTGGGCTCTGACCTATGGCGGCCGTTGGGAGACCCAGTTCGACGAGAGCGCCTCCTTGGGCGCCTACCGACTCGGCTTCCCTGAAGATACCCTCTCCTTCACCTTCCGAGGCACTGACCTATCCCTTGTAGTGGTCAAGGATGAGCGCTCCGGCATCTTAGAGGCCGTCGTGGACGGTCAAAGAAGGGAATATGACCTCTCCAGCCCCCGGAGAGAATATCAGGTCAAGGTGCCGATAGTGGAAGGGCTGGCCGATGGTGAGCACCAGGTGGAGATCAGCGTGGTCAGCGACCAAGTAGCCATCGACGGCTTAATAGTCCGTCGCACCCCTACCTACCTCATACGCCGCTCCCTTGGCTTCCTCACCGTCGTGGCTCTGCTTGCGATCCTAGGGTATTTATTATGGCCTCGTCGAAGAGAGATCTAGTCCTTCTATGCGCCATCCTCCTCCTGGCCCTCGCCCTCCGCTCCTTCCGACTCGATGGCCAGAGCCTCTGGTCGGATGAGGGGGTTAGCGTGGCTCTGGCCCAGCGCGATATCGCTACCATCGCCCGGGATGCGGCCCACGATATCCACCCTCCCCTCTACTACTACCTCCTCCATCTCTGGGTTCGCCTCTTTGGAACCAGCGAAATGGCGGTGCGTTCCCTCTCGGTTCTCTGCGGCCTCCTCCTCGTCCTTTTCACCTACCGATTGGGAATAGCCCTTTTCGATGATAGGGTGGCTTTAGTGGCCTCCTTCCTCGCCGCCATCTCCCCCTTTCAGATCTACTACTCCCAAGAGACGAGGATGTATATTCTCCTGGCCCTTCAGGGAGCCATGTCCCTCTTTCTCTTTCTCAAGTTCGCCAGAGCCACGAAGGAAGAAGATGCGGCCAGCCTCTGGCCGACCGTCGCTTTTTACACTCTCGTCATCACCTCGGCTCTCTACACCCATTACTTCGCCTTCACCATCTTTCTGGTGGCTAACGTGGCCTACGCTCTTTGGCTCCTCCTCACCCCTTCCGCCCGCAAGTGGCGTGCCTCCCTCCTCTGGAGCCTGAGCCAACTTCTGGTCATCCTCCTCTACCTCCCCTGGCTCAACTTCGCTAGGGAGCAACTCCGCACCTGGCCGGCTATCAGCCAACCCATAAGCCTCGGTTTTCTCGCTCAAGAGGTTTTGCGCATCTTCAGCCTAGGCCTCTTCGCTCAGATAGGCCCTTCGATCTTCGGCTTCCTGGCCATCGCCCTTTTAGGGCTGATCCCCAAAAAAGAGAGGGACGAGGGCTACTCCATCGCCTTTGTCCTTACCTATCTCCTCCTCCCACCCTTGGTCATGTACCTCCTCTCCCTAAGCCGCCCCCTATATAGGCCCAAACTCCTCCTCTTGGCCACGCCAGGCTACCTTCTCCTCTTAGCCAGGGGGGTGAGCGGGGTCTGGATGGAGCGTAACCGTAACGTGGTTACCGATATCCTGCTCCTTTTTGTGACCTTGGCCAGCGGCTTCTCCCTCCACGGCTACTTCTTCGATCCCCGATATGCCAGGGACGATTATCGAGGCCTGGCCCGATATATCACCGCCACTAGCAAGAGGGGAGACGCCATCCTTCTCAACGCCCCCGGCCAGATCGATATCTTTTCCTACTATTATAAAGGCCCGCTCTCCATCTACCCCCTTCCCGGAGAGCGGCCCCTCGATGAAAGGAAAACCGAGCAAGCCCTGGAAGAGATAAGGGCCAAACACCCTCGCCTCTTCGCCCTCTTCTGGGCCACTCAGGAGAGTGACCCAGCCCGCTTCATAGAGGGGTGGCTCGATAGACGGGGGTTCAAAGCCTTGGATCTCTGGTATGGGAACGTTCGTCTGGTCCTTTACGCCATCCCTCTAGCCACCCTCTCCGAAGAGATCCAATACCCCAGGGAGGTTCTTTTGGGAGATCGGATCCGATTTCTGGGTTATAACCTATTGAATTCGGAGGTGGAGGCTGGCGACATCCTGCCCCTCACCCTCTTCTGGGAGGCCTTAGGGCCGGTGGAGGAGCGGTATAAGGTCTTCATCCACCTCCTCGACGCCCAAGATCATATCGTGGGACAGAGGGATGCGGAACCCGGAGGGGGAGCCAAAATAACTACCACCTGGCGAGAGGGGGAGACGATAGCCGACAACCATGGGGTCCTCATCCTGCCCGGCACCCCGCCGGGAAAATACAGGGTGGAGATGGGCATGTACAGCCTTCGCTCCGGCGAGCGCCTACCTACAAAAGAAGGGGAAGCCCAAGACAACCGGATCCTGCTCCTGCCTATTCGGGTCCTAAAGCCCAAAACCCCGCCCCCCTTGGAGGCCCTCCAGATGGGGCATCAGCTGGAGATCGACTTCGGCCCCTTGAGGCTCCTGGGCTACAACCTATCGAAACTAGGTTTTGACCCTCAAGCGCCGCTCTATCCAGGTGACACCTTACACTTGACCCTCTTCTGGCGAGCCAGGGAGAAACCAGAATCCGAGATCGCACTCACGATAGAATTGACGGACTCCCGAGGAGAGAGTGTGACTAGACGCGAGACCTCCCCGGTGGAGGGAGGATACCCCCCTACCGCCTGGGAACAAGGGGAGATCGTGCGGGACCAGCACTACCTCCTCATCCCTTCATCGCCCCCAGGGAGATACCGACTCTTGCTTCGGGTCAGAGACGCCCGGGGTAAGGAGATTGAATCTTCACCCCTCTTCCTAGAGTCTCTCAACATAAAATAGGAGCCATCGCCTCAGAGGCGACGGCCCCCTCGATGTGATCTATCGCCAGTAGCGCTACGGGTTCTCTATGAAGTCTATTATGACGTGCTGTTGCCCGTTCGGATTATCGCAATCGGTAGCGGTGGTTTGGGCTGAAACCCTAGGAGAGAGCAGATTGCCATTCTCATCCACTATCGCCACCTCCACCATCACCTCCCGTGGTCCAGGAGGAACCGTATCCAAGACGAACTCGTAATACCCCGCGCTCGTTGGGTTATATCCGGTTACCTTGTCCGGTAGCGGATTTCCATAGGTCCAAGCCCTCACTCTAACGCTAGGCTTAGGAGCACCTGAAGCATCCCACACCGTGCCATCAAGCCATGTGTGT
>JBHIDN010000227.1:0-3349 GCA_046760125.1 Anaerolineae bacterium | reverse complement strand
CTGGGAGGTGGCGGAGAAGTAGGCGTTGGAGTTCCTGGCTGGGAGGTGGGTGTGATAGTCTCTCCTTCTTTGGTAGGGGTTAGGAATTCGAGGGCTTCCAAGGTGGCGGTAGGTTGGGTTGGACTGGGGGTAGGTGTGGCCCTGGCTCTGGCTAAACGGATGGGAAGGTGGGGGAAGAGACACAGGGCTAGAAGGCAGCCCAGCAGGAGAGCGCCGATCATAATGAGCGGCCCGACCCGCAAGCCAAGCCGATTGTTCCCTATCCTCTTGGACCACTTGGACTTCATGACTCCTCCTACCCTGCTTCGTCCTGATACCAGAAAGCGGTGCTGGAGTAGGTCACGGAAAGGTTGTTCCCCTTAAAGCCGTGCTCCACCTCCACGCGGAGGGAGTTGGTGAACTCTACCTTGTTTGTAAGGTAGAAACGGTATTGAGAGGTAACCTCCCCCCAGTTCTCGTGATCCTTCCATGTGTTCCCACTCGGGGGGAAGATCCAGTTACGTCCAGGAACGTCTGTATATATGTAATAATACCCGGCATCGAAATCTCCTTCAATCCCCGTGCCGGGAAGGGCGTATCTCCCATCCACCCAGATATTCATGTCGCTCTCTAAGTAGGCGAAATACCAGTGGGGAGCATCCACCGCATCTACCGGACTCCGGTCCAGATCGTACATAGTGAGGATGCAACCCACATATCGTCCGCTCCCCGCGAGATCGGCCAGGATGTAGTTGCCTCCATCATCGTCTCTGGCCTGTAGTCTTTCCTTCTTGAAAGCGGCGTGGAACCGGGGCATATTCGCCTTGAAGGGTGCGGGGTGGTAGAGGATCTCCACCCGCATATCTGTGGAGTCTCCTCTGCCGTTCTCGAAGAGTATCCTCGCTTGGTCATTGAAAGGCATAGGGAAGTAGTTATAAAACTCATTCCTCTCCCCGTTCCAGACGACCCCTAAAGGCAAAGAGCGGTACCTCCTCATCTCTTCCGCCGCCCCGAAGAGAGAGCGGATAGGCCCTTCCACGCTGGGGCTGCCCTCGCCGTCCCAGAATATCTTCATACTCATCTTCTCGTCCATTCCGCTGGCCAGATAGAGTTCCAGCGAGGTTATGACCCCAGGGCCGGGAAGGGTTATCTCGGTCGAAGAGAAGGGAGGGATGGTCAGGTCTCGCTTCAGGGAGACGAGGTCTCCCCTCGGATAGTAAGGGTGTTTCCCCCGGTTATTCCAGAGGTCGATGACCCGATTCAGTTCTTGGGCCTCCGTGGGGTTCAAGGAGATATTGAAACTATCGAGGTTCCCTGGGTCCTGGTTGAACTTGACCACCTCGATTTCGAAGAGCCGGGGCAGGCCGGTGGTAGCCACTAGAACTGAGTGGGAGAAGGGCATAGGCAAGTAGGAGATGTTGCCTCCGTTGGCTGTCCCGTAGTGTCCTACTAGAGGGGCCATGAAGGGCCAACTGTTGCCGCTGAAGAACTGGGTAACCGGCATATCGATGCGGGGAGTGGACTCGTCGTCGAAGTAGAGGCGGATATTCCCCACCTCGTGGAAGAACCCCCATTCGGTGGCCTCGGGGCTTTCGGGGTCGTCCCCTTCCTCCAAGGCCCAGTTATGCTGTCGATGGGTGAAGTAGATGCGGGCGATATAGCCTGGTCCCGCCGTCCGCCTCAGGATGACGTACTCCTTCTTGCCATCATAGCCGTTGCGGATCTCGAACCCTCGGGATCGAAAGAGTTCGTCGCTATTGAAGTAGTCCCAATAGTGTTCTAAGTGGTTTCTGTCTTGGCTGGAGGTCTGGAAGATGGTGGTGTTCTTGGGAGCAGGGAGGGTGGAGAGGTCCCTCAGTTGGCGCAGGAGTTGGCACATCACCGTCTTGCAAGGAGCCACTGGTGCTGGCGTTGGCGTGGAGGTGGGCTTCGGGGGGCTGGAGGCCGAGGGTGTGTTCGTAGGTGTGGGGGAGGGGGACGGTTGTGTCGCTGCTGGGGGCAGGTTCTCCATAGCCGTTGCCGATGGTTCTATAGGTGTGAGGCTAGGCGTAGGTGAGGGCACGAAGGTGGAGACGGCAACTCTCAGGGTCGATCCATCTAGAGTGGGAGTGGGCAGCAAGGGACGATGGACCGCTTCGGGGTGCAAGGGAAGCAGGGGGAAAAGGAGCCAGGCGGCCAGGGAGCCAAACAGGAGGGCGGTGAAGATAATCAGCACTCCTGCTCCCCTATTGAAGCAGCCGCTGTTCGATCTCATCCTCTCCCTCGCCAAGAAAAGGTGTGGAGCAGCGCTCTTGCCCCACACCTATCGACCGCCGTCTGCCAATCTCTCACTTGGGCATGTTTGCCAGGGCGTTATAGGCTGGTCTAAGGGACCAATCAGGCCTCACGATGCCGAAGGCGCTTTGCTCGCATTCCGCGCCGCAGACGGGAGCATAGTTGAGGTTCCAGAGGAACATCACCCCCATATAGCCCCGGGCCTTGGCGATCTGGAAAGCCTTCACTATGAAGTCAGCCTGCTCAGCCTCAGTGTTATCTTGGAAGAACTCGTATCCCGCTGCGGGAGACGGGGTGAGATTCTCGATGGAGCCCCATCCCCACTCCGTGGCCCAAAGCCTCTTATTCCCATCGCCGTTATTCTGCATTACGGTATGGTAGGCACTAATGGTAGCCTGGAAGAACCAACTGCGGTGCCCTTTAGCGCCAAAGGTAGCGGTGGGATCGGCATAGGTCTGCCAGTTGACATCTGGGGGGTTGTTGTAGCCTGAGGGATGGACCCCCACGGCATCGCTACAGCCCTTGAGACCGGCTTGATACATCTGCCGCAAGTATTGGACATCATCGATGGCTACGATGCCATCGTTCCAACCGGTGGGGGTGGGAGCGCCCGAGACCACAATGATGCTGGGATCGACGGCCTTGATGTTCGAATAGGCTCGACATAGGAGGTCTACATATTCTGCCGCGCTCAGGGGTCTCCCGGTGTTCCACTCCCGCTTCAGGTTCGTTTCGTTCATCACCTCTATAGCTCTGATCCTGCCCTTAAAGTGCTGACTCAAGCGGCTTACGAAGTCGGCGTAGAGGTTGAAATCATCGGGAGGGCCAGCCTCCTCCTGGATGCTCCTCGACCACTTAGGCGCCGCTACTACGCTGAGGAGGATCTTGATCCCGGCGTTATGGAAGGCGTTCACCGCATCTTCCAGCCCGTAGGCGTTCCAGTTGCGTTGACCCTGCTGGGGCTCTATCCACATCCAGGGGACTTGGAACTTCACCCAGCGGACACCCAATCCCTGTACCGCACTCACTAGTTGGTTGAGGTCCACGTTGTAGGGGTGAACCTGGATGCCGTAGTCGAACCCTGTCCCCGCTGTCG
>JBHIDN010000226.1:0-3391 GCA_046760125.1 Anaerolineae bacterium | reverse complement strand
TGTTATGGGGGTAGACCCCGAACTAAGACCGCAACTCGTCAGCCTCGGTGCTACCCAAAGACAGGCTACTTGGGCTCTTCTGCGGGAGGCTAGGCTGGGCGTCTTGGTGGCTATCATAGCCGGCTTCGGCAGCATCATCTCCGAAGTAGGCGCGGTGATGATGGTGGGCGGTAACATAGAAAGATATACCCGAGTCCTCACCACAGCCATCGTCCTGGAGACGCAAAAGGGGAACTTCGATTTAGCGATAGCCTTGGGTTTCATCCTCCTAAGCATCGCCTTCCTTATCAACCTCTTCATGCTCCGTCTCCAAAGGGAGGCTTTCAGATGAATGTATTCCAAATAGAAGGGCTGACCAAGGTCTATGGGCCTCGGGAAGTCTTGAGGGTGGATAGTCTAGAGGTGAGATGGGGCGAGATCCTAGGCATCATGGGCCCCTCAGGTTCCGGCAAGAGCACGCTGCTCCGCCTCCTCAACTTCCTGGAACCCCCCACCGAAGGCACCATCCGCTTCTTAGGGAAAGCCATCCAAGGTAACGGTGGCCCACCCTTAGATCTGCGGCGCAAGATTACCATGGTCTTCCAAAGGCCCGTCCTCCTGAGCGGGACCGTGCGAGAGAACGTGGCCTATGGGCTGAGACTGCGCAAGGAAAAGGGAACGGACGGCCGCGTGGAGGAGATCCTCCGTTGGGTGGGGCTGGAAGAGTTAGCCTCTGCTCCAGCGCGGACCCTATCTGGTGGCGAACGCCAACGGGTGGCTCTCGCTAGAGCCATGGTGATCGAGCCAGAGGTGCTGCTTCTCGATGAGCCCACGGCAAACCTAGACCCCTACAACGTGAGCCTCATGGAAGAGATCATCACCGGCATAAAAGAGCAGCGAGGCACGACGATAGTCCTAGTAACCCATAACGTCTTCCAGGCTCGCCGCCTCTCTGACCGGGTGGCCTTCATCCTGGGAGGGCGAATCATCGAGGCAGGGAAGACGGAGAGGGTGTTCACCGAGCCCCGGGATCCCCGCACCGCTGCCTTTGTCCAAGGGGAGATGGTCTACTAGTGGGGCACAATATCTACCTAGACACCATTTAGGGAAGGGGCAGAGGCCAGGTGATAAGAGGGATGCTCAGGGGCGGACTCCTGCTCGCGATAGCGGTTTTGACCGCCTGCAGCACGGCTTCCGAACCCCAGGTTCTCACCCTGGCCACCACCACCAGCACCGAGAACTCAGGGCTCCTGGCCTATATCCTCCCCGACTTCGAGAAGAGATATAACGCTGAAGTCCACGTGGTGGCCGTAGGCACGGGCCAGGCCTTGGAGATAGCCTCTCGCGGCGACGCCGATGTGGTCTTAGTCCACGCTCGCTCCCAAGAGGAGGCCTTCATGGAGGCCGGCCACGGCCTCTTACGCAAGGACGTGATGTACAACGACTTCCTCATCATCGGCCCCGCCGACGACCCGGCAGGCATCTCCGGCTTGACCGATGCGGCTCTCGCCTTCACGAAGATCGCGGAGGCGGAATCTACGTTCATCTCCCGAGGCGATGAGTCAGGCACCCATACCAAAGAGTTAGAGATCTGGGAAAAAGCGGGCCTCGAGCCCGCGGGGGGTTGGTATATCTCCGCCGGGGCGGGGATGGGCGCGGTCTTGACCATGGCCCAAGAGAAAGGAGCCTATACCCTCACCGATAGGGGAACATATCTGGCCCGCACCCTGGAGGGGTTAGACCTCCCCATCCTCGTGGAGGGGGACCCCATCCTCTTCAACCCCTACGGGGTCATCGTCGTCAACCCTGAGACCCATCCGGGAGTGAACAGCGAACTGGCGAAAGAGTTCGTGGAGTGGCTCACTTCTCTGGAGACTCAGAAACTCATCGGCCAGTTCGGGATGGAGCAGTTCGGCCAACCGCTTTTTATCCCCGACTCCGAGGAGTGGAGAACGAGTCGGAACGAATAAGAAACCCACCTCCAAGATAAGGCCCTCTCGATATAGGAGGGTTTTATCATCTTCCCGCAACCTCTAAGCCAACCCCCACCACTCCTCAACTGAACCCTGCCTCCCATACCCCAATGCATCATCCAGCCACAGGGCAAAGGAGCCCAACTTCGGCGCTAGATCCCTAGCCATCCGGTGATACCAGTGGCTGTAGTCCTTGTTGTAGGGGCATCTACTCTGGCAGTTGGAGCAACTCCAGCCATTCTGGCACCAGAAGCGGAAACATTTCTCCGGGTTCACATACCACTTCAAGACGCCGGGGTTATTGGAGATCGTCGCCCCCTCCCAGGAGGGCTCATCGTCGAAGGAGATAGCCCGAGGAGGACAACGCTCGGCGCACTTCTTACACCTCTGGCAGAACTCCCAAACGCCGAAAGCCACCGGCTCATCGCCTACCAACGGCATGTCGGTGAAAATCTTGGAGAGCCGGACGCGAGGGCCATACTCCCTGGTAATGAGCAGCCCCTGCCTTCCCGCCTCGCCTAGCCCGGCGGCGATGGCCAAAGGGACACTGAGAGCGGTATCGTTTCCACAAGGCTTAGCCCAGTACCCCAAGGAGCGGATGATCTCAGCCAGGGATGAGGTGACAAACGCCATCCGAGAATACCCCAGCCCGGTGGCGGCCATGGCTAAGGCCGCGGGAGAGGTGTTGAGAGCCCTGTAGTCCATCTCGAAAGCCAGGACCACCACTGAAGTCACGCCCTCGGGCATCTTGAGAGGGACTACCTCCCCTTGTCTGCTCGGCTCCACCTTGCGAAGGAAAGTATGGGAGTAGACCCACCTCTCATCATAGGGGGCAACCCCTACCAAATCGGCGCCTAGGAAGCGGGCGGCCCTCTTCACCGCCTTAGTCAAAACCCTGGGCTCACTTTGAGCCTGGAATTCTCTTTGGACTCCCTCTAACTCCGGGTCGCTGTTCCAAGGCTGGGCCGCTATGCTGGAATGGGAGGTGGAAAGGCTAAAGGGAGCGTAGAGGTTCCAATCGCCGGGTATAGCGGATACCGTGTCGTTGAAGCCGTCGAGATACCATCCCCCGCTGCGGAGGGCATAATCTAGGAGGCCATACCCTTTATCATCAGCCACTATCCGCTCCACCGGCCGAGGCAGTAAGGCTTCAGTCCACCCCCGTATCTTCTCGTCCCAGATCCACCGGGAGAAGATAACGTACTTCTGATTGAACCGCTCATACCCAGGAGATACCTGATAGGGAAATCCTGGAGGCTTCCGCTCGGACATCGTTATCCTCCCTTAGATACGGGGTTGTTTGCTCCTCTTATAACATAGACCGCGATTTTTCTCAAAGAAAAGCCCCATGGGGCCTTTTCCAGCACCCTAAGAGCCGCCTCGATGACTCGAGGGTCCCACTGGCTGCCCGCCCCCCTTTAGGGATCTCCCCGCACTCG
>JBHIDN010000225.1:0-3391 GCA_046760125.1 Anaerolineae bacterium | reverse complement strand
TCCAGCCCCGGATACCGGCCAGGAACTCGCAGAGGACGGCGAGGCTAAACATGGCTAAGCCGATCCCCCATACTAATTGATAGACCTTCCGTCGCCGAAGATATTGCAAAAAGACGAGGATGGTGAAGAGGCTCATTATTACGGTCGAGGTCAGAGGGACGAGAACGCTCATCTCTATCTCCTTTCATAAGGTAGAGCCGAGGCTCCCATGGGAGGCCTCGGCCCAGGATCAGCCTAGTCGAGGTGCGGTTCTATCCTGGCCACCAGTTGGGGTTTGGGCATATACCCCACCAGTCTCTCCACCGGCTGGCCCCTCTTGAAAAGGATAAGGGTGGGGATGCCGCGGACTCCGTACCGGGTGGCGATGCTAGGGTTGCGATCCACGTCGATCTTCGCCACCTTCAGCCGCCCATCGTATTCCGAAGCGATCTCCTCCACGAGAGGGGCGATCCGATGGCAAGGCCCACACCACTCCGCCCAGAAATCGACAACCACCGGGATCGAAGCCCTGATCACCTCCTCCTCAAAACTCTCGTCGCTGACGGCAACCACTTTGCTCATCGACATCTCCTTCCACTCTTCTCCCCCAGAAGATACTATCTCCGATGAAGTTTGTCAAAGCCGCACCCCCTCCAGCCACTCCTCCAAAGGGCCCTCCAACTCTCGCTTGGGGGCGCGCCCGAAAAACTCCTTCACTGCCAAGCGGGGATCCTTCCCTTTGAAAAGCGCCTGGTAGATCTCCTCGGTAATGGGCATCTCCACGTCATACTTGCGGGCCAACTTTCTGGCCGCCTTGGTGGTATAGATCCCCTCGGCGACCATGATCATAGAGGCTTGTATATCTTCTAGGCTGCGCCCCTTAGCCAGTTCCTCCCCCACCCAGTGATTCCGGCTATGGCGGCTGGAGCAGGTACATATCAGATCCCCGATGCCGGCCAATCCAGCGAAGGTAAGGGGGTTGGCTCCCGCCGCCACACCCAAGCGGGCGATCTCGGCCAGTCCCCGAGTCATAAACGCCGCCTTGGCGTTATCGCCATACCCGAACTCATCGGCCGCCCCGGCCCCTATGGCGATGATATTCTTCAGGGCCCCTCCCAACTCCACCCCTATGATGTCGTCGTGAGCATAGACACGGAAACGAGACCCCATAATGGTCCGCTGAACCCAGGCCGCTACCTCGATATCCAGAGAGGCTACCACACTGCTAGCAGGCAACCCCGCCGCAATCTCTCTCACCAGGTTAGGCCCAGAGAGGGCACAAAGGGGGAAACCTGACCCCAGTTCTTCCTCCAATAGTTGAGACATGCGAAGAGCGGTCTCTATCTCCAGCCCCTTGGCCGCGCTTACGATCACCGTCCCTGGCCGTAGGTGAGGCCGCACTAGCCTAATATTCTCTCGCATCGATTGGGCCGGCACCACCATGAAAAGGAGATGGCAGGGCTCCACGGCTTCAACCAGGGAAGCGGTGATCTTCAACTCAGGGGGCAAGATCACCCCGGGAAGGAAGCGCCGGTTCTCTCGCCGCAAGCGCAACTCCTCGGCTTCCTCCTCCGTCCTAGCCCACAGGGTAACGGAGAGCCCCTTGCGGGTCAGCATCACCGCTAGCATGGTCCCCCAACTGCCGGTCCCCACAACGGCCACAGCACTCACCGGTTCCTCCTCTTCCCCGGCTCCCCGATCCGCCGCTCCGTGCCCTTTAGAAGACGAACGATATTGGGCCGATGGGCGAAGATGATGATCCCTCCCGCCAGGATACCATAGGCCAGATGCTCCCAGGAGCCTCGGAATAAGAGCCTCTGACCTAAGAGGGCCAAAGGTATCAAGAAAGCGAAAGCGAGGGAGCCCAGGGAGACATAGCGAGAGATAACGGCTACTAGGGCCCCCAAGAAGGCCACAACCAGGGTGGTCACCGGCTCCAGGATCAAAAGACCACCGAAGGTGGTTCCTATCCCCGCCCCACCATGCCAGCCCAGAAAGAGGGACCAGTTGTGTCCCGCCAAGGCCGCGAGAGCGGCCAGGACCGCTGCCGCCTCGCTATGCCACAACGCTCTGGCCACCAGCACGGCGACCACGCCCTTGCCCACATCTCCCAAAGCGGTGATGGCGGCTGGAAAGAGCCCTACGGTGCGAAGGACATTCGCCCCTCCCGTCCTGCCGCTCCCGTACTCCCGGATGTCGATACCTTTCCATAGCCGCCCCACGATGTAACCGGTAGGAAAGGCTCCCAGAAAGTACCCCATTAAAGCCGTCAAAAGGTAAATCGTGACCATCCTTATATAAAAATAGAACACAAGGGCCGATTCCTGGTTGCGAATTTAGGCCGCCACCCGAAAAGGGTTAAAGTCGGTATCCACGTCGTAGTAGTCTTCGTTCTCCACCCTCTTCAGGGTATTGACTACTAGGTAGGTGAGAGGCGTGACCAGGGCCTCGAAGCCGGTCTTGAAGAGGTAGTTAGAGATGATGATACTCAAGAGAAGGGAAGGGGTATAGAGGCCATAGAAGGCGATGAGGACGAAGAGCAGGGTATCCACCCCTTCGCCCACGATGGTGCTCCCGATGGTCCGAGTCCAGAGCCATCTCCCCTGAGTGAGCACCTTCATCTTGGCTAAAGTATAGGAGTTGGAGAACTCTCCGGCGAAATAGGCGATGAGACTGCCTAAGACGATGCGAGGGGTCTGGCCCAGGATGGTCATATAGGCCTCCTGGCCTCTCCACCCCTCCGCCGGAGGAAGGGCTCCCACGATGGCGAAGACCATGGCCATCAGAACCGCACATCCGAAGCCGATCCAGATCACCCTACGGGAACGGCTGTAGCCATAAACCTCGGTGAGGATGTCGCCGAAGATATAAGAGATGGGGAAAAGGATAGTCCCCCCATCGAAGGTGAACGGCCCCAGGTCTAGGATCTTCGAAGAGGCGACATTTGAGATGAGCAATACAGCCACAAAGATGGCCATCACCAGGTCGAAATATCTATACCCTTTTCGCATCTATCGGACCTCCGCTTCTGCCACCTTCCACAACCGGCAGAAGGCACAGAGCCCTGGCGCCGTGGTGGGCTGGCCGCACCTTTCGCACTCGCCCAATTCTAACCCCTCGTCAACTGAGATGCGTTCGGTAGCCTGTCTCCGAAGAAAAAGCCCCTTCTCCCTGGCGCGCAGGAAACTCAGATAGAACTGCGACTTCGCCCCCCTCGACCTCTCCTCCAGGCGGTTTAACAACTCTTTATAAAAGATGGTAGTGGCTCCCCTGGCGAAGGGACACTCCTCATAGATGTAGTCGATGTCCCTTAAGATGGCGTAGGCCGCCGTCTCCCGCTCGTAGAACCTAAAGAAAGGCTTCACCTTCCGCGCCAGCCGGGGATGGGTGGAGGGGAGCACCGGGGCCTGGC
>JBHIDN010000224.1:0-3397 GCA_046760125.1 Anaerolineae bacterium | reverse complement strand
CTCGTTCCTCAACCATCCGTTCGCTTTCCTATGGTCCGATAGTGGGTGGTGGCGCCGGCGTAGTAACGTTGAAGCGGGTCAGGATATACTGTAAGGTCACCGACTCGGTGCTTACGATGGTATGATCCTCCACACCCCGCAGAGCGAAGTCCACATTGAAGTTGGGGTCATCTCGAGCGTATTTCAGGACTAGCGCGTCTTGCTGACTGACCAGCAGGGTTAGAAAGTCTTGGGGCGGAAGAGCGGCCTCTCCCTCCTCCGTCGGAGGCGGCACATTCCAAGCCCCTACCCTCAGGACTTCTACATCTTGCAAGGCGAGTTGGGTAGTTAGGGCTTGAACGGTTTGGATTTCCTCTTCTCCCTCCTCCGTCTTTACCCCCGTTCGCTTTTGCACCTGGAAAGTTATGGTTACCAAAACATCTACGAAGTCACCGGCTTGAATAGCCCCGGCTACGCTATGGATATTGTCGATGGGGACGGCGAAGGCCACCTTGCCTTCTGGGATAGCGAAGGCAGCGAAACTCCCTTCCTCTAAAACCCTTTCCTTGTCGATGAGCATGTCGGAACGGATGATCTGGCCTTCCAAGATGGGTACTATGGCTGTCTTCCCCACCACGTCGGCCGGGTTGTTCAGCGCATTGGCAGGGACGGAGTCCTCGGGCCATTCCTTGGTCCCCACAGCCTCCACCGGGATATCGGCGCGCTCTTCAATAGGTTGTAAGGCCATAAGGACCGGTTTCGTCCGTATCTCCACTTCCGGAGCGGGGCCGGCTCCTTGTTGCAAGAGGTAATAGGTGACACCGGCCGTCATGACGGCTAGGATGAGTCCCAAGAGGATTAGGAGCCTGCCTCGGCGTAACATCTTCTACCTCCGTTGTATAGGGATGCAATGGTACAGACCTTTGCTCCCTTTATTTGGTCTAATTCTATCGCAAAAACCAATTCCTGGCAATAGTAAGAAGGGGCTAGCCAATCGGTCGTAGGAGAGGGCGAATTAAGGCGCATAGGCCTTGGTGACCAGGGGAAAGTACAGGAAGTTGAACCCTGGGACCACGATGTCCGTGTCTGTCCAACGATTATCCTCGGGCGAGATCTCGCCAACAGGATCTTCCCTGAACTGCACCTTGTTGATCAACTGGCTTCCATAGGGCGCAGCGCTCGCCACTTCTACGGTGAAGGTGACGGTCATGGTCTCACCGGGGGAGAGCGTGAGGCCAGGGGGGCTGACTGGGTATTCCCACCAAAGGCTTGGAGGTATCTCCCTCCACGCCGGGTCTATCGGCGCAACATAATTCGAGGGGAACTCTTGAAGAAACAGGTCGCTCACGGTGATGGTTCCCGCATTGGTGATCTCGATGGTGTAGGTGATTGTGGTACCAGGGATAACCCGGTACGTCCCATCCGTCTTGAAGGTGCGCATGTCCACAACCGCCGTAGGCGTCGAGTTTGCGGGTGGATAACCGTGGATGGAAGAAAAACCAGCGTATCCCGCCGCCCCTTGGGTCATCGCGCTGGTGAGGCCGAAGAGGAGAAGAAACGCGAGGGAACCCAATACCCAGCCTATTTTCTTCGCCTTAACGATGGACATATCTCAGCCCGTCAGGGTCATATTTCGATCACACCGCCTAGCCAGGACGCCTTTCACTACGACAAGAAATGAAGCCGTGAGGTGAGAAGCCTCAGTCGGCCACCGATGGAGCCGTGATGTAGCCCAAGAAGGTGGCCTCCATGCAGTGCTCGCTCGGTCCACCCTCGGGGCAATAGAAGTCGGAGGGGGTGTGCTTGTTCTCGTTGCTGCCGTAGTAGAAGCCGGTGAGCATGAACTCGGCGAAGGCCACGAACTGGTACTCCATGTTAGCACCCACATCCCTCATATCGTTATATACGGGGACGAGGATGATGCCTCCTACTAGCTCGTCTAAGTCGTTGAGGATCACCCCTTCGATGGGATCGATCTCGCTGGCCCCTCGGTTTCCCGTGTCGGCCTCCACCCAACTGGGGACCTCTATCACTCCATCGTAGCCGTTCTCTATCCAGTCCCGGATGTCCGCATTGCTGTTGCTGCCGCCGTTGAAGTCCACCCAGCCGAAGTTTCCCGGCCCCTCCATCTCCGTGTCCCAGATGATGAGTCTCTCGTGGATAGGTTCGCAATCAGTGGGGTCCAACCAGGGGTCGCTATTGTAGACACCTGGCTCGCACTCCCCTGGGTTGTCATTGTAGAGAGCCACGGGGAAGAGGTTACTCAGGGCGCCGGCCATCTGTTCGCCTTCGGCCAGCACCTTGGCCTTTGCCGCTGCGCCCAACTCTTCCCGTCCCACCACTCCGGCGAAGTAGGAGTCAAAAGTTGTCCGAGTGATCACCTCCACCCCCGCTGCGTTGGAGGGAACGGTGTGGGTATCCCAATAGGGATCATCCAATGACTTGGGGTCTCCCAAGGGTAAACGGTCATAACTGGGGTAAACGTTCCTTATGAAATAGGCGGTCACGTTACTGTTGATCTCGTCGCCAGGGATACCGTTGGTGTCCGAGACCTTGTTCTCCTCAGCGTAGACATTGATCTCTCGCAAGACGACATCTACGTCCGTTTCGTTCTCTTGAAGTTTCTTGGCTCCAGCGATAGCGGCAGAGTCGGCGGCGTTTTGCATCTGGCGACGGGCCGCAAAGGCGGCACCGCCATCAAGGACTAGAGCCAGAAAGCCGACCAGCCCCACCAAGCACAAGACTACGAGCACCATGCTCTGCCCCTTCTCCTCTCGGAAGAGTCTCTTCAGCATCTCGTACCTCCTTCTGTTGCCACCCTTTCGTAGTACCGGGCACTATATGGACTCTATTCTATGAACATCAAGGCCTTGCTCCTCAGGGGGAGAGGCCCTCCACCCCAGATCCTATCTATCAGGGGGGTCAGAGCATAGAAACGATAGATGACCGTAACCTCGATAGGGTCTCCTGTGGTGGGATCGGAGTTAAGACAAGTAGGGTCGTAGGGGTTGTCCACGCAAAACTGGTCATCTATCCTCTCTGGATCTGGGAATCTGACCCGCACTCGGAACTGGTCTTGGTCCAATATAAAAACCTGGGCTACCGCTCTCCCTTCTATGGTGTCCGGTTCGTCGTAGGGAGGAAAGCCATCGCTGTCCCGGCATTGCTTCTGAGGGGTGTCGTAGGGACATATGGTGCCATAGCGGGCCCCTTCACGGGCAGCGTTGGAGATGGCGTTGTAAGCGTAGAAGGCCCGTCCGAAATCGAATACCCCCATAAGTATCAGGATCAACACCGGGATAATGAATGCGAACTCGACGAGGGACTGACCCTTCTCTTTCTTTAGATAAGAAACGGCCACTTTATTTACGTATCACCTCCTATCTGGATATCTCGAAACCCCTTAGAAGAGGGAGAA
>JBHIDN010000223.1:0-3397 GCA_046760125.1 Anaerolineae bacterium | reverse complement strand
CCTGGTCATCATGTCCTGGCTGCGTTCCCTAGCCAGATCCACCAGCCTCTCGTCAATCGCCAAGGGAGGAAGACCCGCCTTGGTCCGCTCTCCATTGATCGCCTCCCGCATCTGGCTTTCCAGATCCGAAAGTGCTACTGCCTGCCCCCCTGGACTGCCACGTTCCAGGGCAGGCAGGTACCGGGACGGGCTAAACCCGACAGGGTCTAGGGATGGCCGGCCAGAGAGGAGAGGTGCGCCCTGCGTCTCTTCCCACGGGATCCCGTAAGGAGAGCCTGCATCCCTCCAGGATCCCGAGGGATAGGCAGCGAGGGTGGCTAGGAGGGCCATCGCCACCGCGGCCACAAGGATCCCTCTTAGGATGAGGGCTAGAGGTGAACCTCTTCGCGGGAGAGGAGTGATGTTAACAGGTGTGAACACGCCAATCTCCTTCTCTTGTCCTTGGGCCGGCCTTTCCCACAGGGATCCTTGACGGAGAGCCAAATAAAAAGCCTGCGGCTTCTGGCGGGGCCAGCAAAGCCACAGGCAGCGGTCTTCCAAACACTAGCATCCGCTTCGGCAGCCCGGCGATCATAGCCCTAAGAGCGAGCCCTAGACCCGTGGCTTTGCGCCCCCATCTTTCGATGGGTTTGCCTTTATCGGCGGATATTTTCTAAAGGCTCACGACATGCCCTTACACACTCCTTTCATGCTGAGTATAGGTCCTGGATGAGCCTGGGTCAATGGGAAAGTAGTACCAGTAGGGTTCAGAGCGTCCTTTTCCTGCCGCAGATTCAAGAAAAGGGAGAGGATGCGACGGACGATCTGCTCGATGAGCCCTACGGAGCGGGAGGGGCTAACTCCACCCGTGTAGTTGAAGGGCTGGGGATGGGCATGGCCGTCGGTTGCGCTGTCGGGCTAGGGATAGGCGTCTCTGTTGCTCGCTCCATAGCCATCTCTGGGGATGGATTCTGAGTGAAGGGGTATAATTTCTGCCTCTCTCCCCTGTGGTGAATTCAATCTGATCCCCTCGAAGAAGGGACGGTCTTTCCCAGGGCATCCATCTGTTACCTTTCCTTGACGGAAACCTGGGGGGAATGTTATAGTGGATAGGGCTTGATTCAGGCCCTCCAGCAGGGAACCGAGGAAGGGTCTCTCTGGCGTCCTCCTAAGGGAGGGAGTTCGTGGGTTGGAAAGTAGCGTTAGTTGGCTTAGTCATATTCAGCGTGGGTTGTGCTCTCTTCCGAGGTGGCCCTGAGGGGCGACGGGGGATCAGAGAGAAGCCGGTCACAGAGTCGGAAACGTTGATTAAACTGGTGGACTTAGCGAAGGGCGACCTAGCGAGACGATTGGGAGTCAGAGTGGAGGAGGTGACTTTAGTGAGCGCGGAGGCCGTGGAGTGGCCCGATGCATCCCTGGGGAACCCCCAGCCGGGGATGGTTTACGCCCAGGTTATCACCCCCGGTTATAAGATCATCCTCTCCGCAGGGGGCCAGGAGTACGAATACCACAGCGACCAAGAGCGGGTAGTCTTGGTGGAGCACGATGGATAATAGAGGAGATAAGATAGCGAACCGTTTAGTGGCCAATTTGAGTTGTCGGAGCCCAGAGGGGATAGTGTATAGTCACCGGTCCCAAGATATGATCATCTCGTCAGGGCGGTGTCTTCTATCGTGTGGGCTACAGGCCCCATCTGCCATCTGATAAAGGGGTGGCCAAGAGATGAAAGAGGCGAGTCACCCTATCGAAGAGGGTAAAGTTCCCTTTTTAGCCCTTTTGACCCTCTGGCTAGGGGTATGGCTCCTCACCTTGGGCTTCATCGTCACCTTTCGAGAAGCGGCTTGGGGCGTTCCTTTCCCTCCGGATGCCGAACGCACTTCTTTCCCCTCCCCAGAGGTAGAAGAGGCCCTCGATCTGGAGGCCTCCCCTCTCTTACCCTCCCCAGGCGAGATCCTAGTCGAGAGCGAGCAGCCAGTGGAAGAGGAGCCATCCTTCCCTTTGACTTTTGAGCCTTCAGATGTGGAAGTCGCGGAGACCCCCTTCCCGCGCCTCCCAGCGAACTCTCCCCCCACCCGGATCGTCATACCCAAGATCGACCTCGATAGTCCGGTAGTGCCTGTGGGTTGGAAAGTGATGAAAGAAGAGGAGACAGAGGTTGTTCGTTGGGAGATAGCCGATTACGCCGTAGGGTGGCACAAAAATTCCGTCTACCCTGGAAATAGAGGGAATATCGTCCTCTCCGGCCACCACAACATCAAAGGGGAGGTCTTCCGGTACCTCTTGAACCTAAGCCAGGGCGATGAAGTCATCCTTTATGTGGGCAAGGAGCCGTACCATTACCGAGTGGTCCAGAAGGTGCTCCTTCGCGAGCGGGGTATGCCTTTGGAGGTACGTCGCCAAAACGCCGAGTGGCTCGCGCCCACCGATCATGAGCGGCTCACCATGGTCACCTGTTGGCCCTACTCTTCCAACACCCACCGCCTGATAGTGGTGGCCTTCCCTGCTCCCTAGATCACTTCTCCAGCATTTGGGCTAGTTGATAGAACTCCAGATCCACGCTCTTCGGGGTGGCTAGCACCTTCTCCAGGTCAGTGGCCACCACCTTGCTCCCGATGAGCCCCACCATCTTGCCCTTTTGTCCCTCTATCAGTTGTTGGACCGCTGCCGCTCCCAGCCGGGTGGCTAGCAGACGGTCGAAGGCGGTGGGTGAGCCCCCACGTTGGACGTGACCCAAGATAGTGACCCGGACCTCGAAACCTAGTTCCCTCCCACCCAGATGCTGGGCTAAGGTCTGGGTATCGGGCTTGGCCCCCTCGGCTACCACGGCGATGAAGTGGGCCTTTCCCCGCACATAAGCGTCCTTGACCCTCTCCGCCAGTTCCTCGCAACTGGTCTCCACTTCGGGTATGACGATCGCCTCCGCTCCTCCAGCGATCCCTCCCATGAGGGCTAGATAGCCTGAATCCCTCCCCATCACCTCCACTAAGAAGGCCCTCTGATGAGAAGAGGCGGTATCTTTAATCCTGTCGATAGCATCCAAGAGCGTATTTAGAGCCGTATCTACCCCGATCGCCATGTCGGTGAAGGCGAGGTCGTTGTCGATGGTGGCGGGGACGCCCATCACCGGGAACTCCATCTGGTGAAGTTTGAGAGCGCCGGTCTGAGACCCATCGCCACCGATAACCACTAAAGCCTCGATGCCGTGACGATTGAGGTTCCGCAAGGCCATCCGACGACCCTCCTCGGTCTTAAACTCAGGGCAACGAGCGGTCTCCAGGCAGGTGCCTCCCTTCTGGATGATGCCTCCCACGGAGCGGGCGTCTAGGGGTTCCATGTCGGCGTCGATGAGCCCTGCATACCCTCGATGGATGCCTACCACCTCTAACTCGTGGCCTATGGCGGTCCGGACCACAGCCCT
>JBHIDN010000222.1:0-3414 GCA_046760125.1 Anaerolineae bacterium | reverse complement strand
GTGGAGGGGAGGGCGAGGGTGTGCTCATCGCGGATGATCTCTCCCTCTCTCCAAAGAGAGGTGGGGTAATAGATGCCGCCTGGTTGGTGGTCGCTCTGGGCTATCGTCTCCCCCTCTTTGTTCACCAGATGGAGGTAACTGGAGTAGACACCTTCCAGATCCCTTCGAGGGCGCCAGTAGAGTGTTACCCGTAGTTCCTCTCCCGGGCGAGGGCTATGGGGTTCCAGATCGTAACCTACCAGTTCCATGGCCTCTCCCAGTAGGAGGTTGCGTGGGTAGTCTGGTTCCCCGGTCACGGCAGGAGAAAGGAGTTCCACCAAGGAGTTCACCTTCCCTAACTGGTACTTGATCTCCAGGCCAGGCATCTCTTTGATGAGATAGAGTGGCCGCCCCAATCCGAAGACGCTATCCAATAGGCGGCCGATGTTGGCGTATCCTTCTTCAGGGACGATGAGGGGGAAGAGCCCCAAGAGGTCGGGGCGCACCCCTTCGACTTGTTGGAGATACCAGAGGGGCATCATCTCGTTCCGGTCGTTGGTTGCGAGAATGGCCCCTGGGGGGATCGGTTCGGCAAGCAGGGCCTCCCAGAACTGGCGAGCCCGGAAATCATCGCTCCTGTCCACACCGTGGTAATTCCTCATCAGGAGCCCCAGGGGCAGAGAGGCGAGGAAAAGGAGCGCAACCCCATTAAGAAGATCGAGCCGCTTTGGTTTGAGCCCCCACCGGGCTCCTTCTACCAGAGTACCAGCCCCCAGGGCTATCCAGAGGGCGAAGATAAGATAGGTAGGGATGAAGAAGACCTTGATATCGCCCCGGAAGTGGAGGAGGCAGAAGGCGAAGATGCTCACATAGGAGAGGAAGAGAAGGAGGAAGAGTTTAGGCGCTTTGAGGAGGCGGAGGAGGCCAAGCAGCCCCAAGAGGATGCCAGGGAGGAGAAACTGTCTCTCTAGGAAGCGAAAGGCTCCTCCTAGAAGTTCCGGCCAGGTGCCATAAAGTCCAAGTCGGCTCCCATACGCTTGTCCCAGGATATGTTTCAAGAAGCCTCGTAGAGAGTTTTCATAGAGTACGAGTTCCCGCCCTGGGGCTAGGTGGAGATGAATATAGGGTGTGGCTGGGGCTCGGAGGGGGAGATAGAGGTATAGGAGTTGGGGGAGAAGAGAGAGGATAAGCAGCGAAAGCGCCCATCTCGGTTGGCGCAAGGGCCGGGAGTCGGTGAGCCAGATGAAGAGGAGGTAGGCAGGGGCCAGAAGGGCCATAGTCCGGTGGTGGGTTAGACTCAAGCCGTAAGTGAAGGCGAAGAGGTAGAGGGAGCGCCTGTCCCTTTTTTCGGCCCACCGAAGGAGCAACAAAAGGGTGAGGGCCACAAAGAAGGTATTGAAGGTGTAAACCTCGGCGATGATCGCCTGAGACCAGAAAGTGCGGGAGGCGGCGAGAGCGAGAGCGGCCAAGGCGGCCAGTCCCTGGCGAAGATGGAGGGGCTCCAGTTTGGCCTGGGCCAGGACTAAGAGTCCCACCAGGTAGAGAAGCCCCACCGTAATACCGCCCCAGAGGGCAGAGAGGAGGTTCATACGGAAGGCCACATCGCCCCAGGGGAGGAGATGAGACCAGAACCAGCCCAAAAGGAGATAGAGGGGGTAGCCTGTGGGGTGGGAGATCCCCAGGAGATAGGGAACGAACTGAAACTCCCCTCCATCGGCGAACAAGAGCGTGGGAGCCAGGGTGGAGAGATAGAGGAAGAAGGCGACAAAGCCAAGGCCTATACTAAAAGCAAAATCTACCTTCTTCGGCATCTCATCTCTGGACCAGGGAGACGAAGTCAATGGCCAGGGCCAAAGTTCGTTTGTCGGGGTTTTTCCCCACATGGAGGTAGGAGTTCCCTTCGCCTGTGGCTTCGAGAGCCGTCCCCGGGGCGGCTCCCTTCACCCCGATGATGGCGTGAGACAGGTATTCTGTCCCCCGCAGATCGATCTCGCTCCCCAAGGAGGCGAGGGCTTCCACCGCTTCCTCGGTGAGGCTCCGAGTTCCACCTTCTTGGAGGGCGGCAACGACGATGTAACCCTCTGGGATGGCAGCGATGAAGTCGGCCAGAGTTTGGGATTCGTCGACATCAAACCCGGCCTTATCCATCACCGCCCCGCTCTGGGGATCGATGACCGCCAGGTTGTAGCCCCGGCGATGGAGGGAAGCATCCATTCCTCCTACGGTGATATAGGCGAAGTCGAGGCTGCTGTTGACGTCTATCTCCACCGGCGAGGTTACCCCCGTCTCTCCTACGGCGAAGTCGCCGGGGAAGACATCGTGAGGGGAGGCGAGGTAGGCGAAATCCAGGGCCACTTGGTTGAGTCCGGGATGCAGGAAACTCTCCGGCACCTGAAATATGAGATCGGTCCAGCCAGGGCTCACCTCCTGCGAAGGGAAGGAGTGTCCGTTGACCCGTACAGTAACCCTCTGCGGGGGCGAGCCAGGGTAGGAGAAAGCCTTGGCCCGGATATGCATGGTATAGTCCCCGCTTTCGCGGAGGGGTACGAAGAAGCGGGCTCCCTTTTGGGTGGCCCAGTTGGCGCTGGAGCCGTCCAAGACCTCATCCCAACTCCAACCCTCTCCCTGATATATTCTTGCCTTTGGGATCCCGAAGTCGATGGTCAGTTCCGTGGGAGGAGAGGGTTGCTCGACCTTGTAGACGGTGAAGCCATCCTGGTCTAAGATCTTCCTCACCGGGAAGACGCGCTGGACGTACTCCTCCAACTGGGGCCTGATATCTATATAGGGCGGGCGGCCAGGGATGCCGGGGTGGAAGATTATATATCGTATGTCGAAGAAATAGAGTAGGTCTGGAGCCGATGCTCGGTCGCGCTCTAGTTGTTCTGGAGTTACCTCTCCATAGAGTTCCAGGTCGGCGATGGAACTGAAGATCGGTATACGCCGGAAGTAATTAAACTTGAAAGGCGGGTTACGGGATATGTTTCCCCCCAACATCCGCTTCCTATGCACTGACTGATAGTATTGGATCTGGGTTCTCTCCGCGCCCAGGACGCCGAAACTGTTCCGCCAGCCTAGGGGGAATTGCAGGATGGTGAAATCCCCCGGCTCGGCCGCCAGAGTATAGTAGAAGTCAGGTACCCGGGCATCGGTGAGGGGTAAAGGAAGGGCCAGATGCTCGAAGGAGAGGAGGATCCATAGGAGAGCCGTCCCTGCCAGGAGCAGGCTCCTTCGCTTCATCCGTCTCAAGACACCGTAGGCGGCGAATCCCACCAGCACCGCCAGAGCCAGCATCAGGACCACGCTGAAGCGGTTGGGGACCCGGTTGGCCTTAACTATGGGGATGTAGTGAAGGATGATAAAGGGTAGGGGCACGTTCACTAGGAGGCCATCCAGGTCGAAGGTGGATCGGCCGTTGATATGCAAAAGGGGCCC
>JBHIDN010000221.1:0-3420 GCA_046760125.1 Anaerolineae bacterium | reverse complement strand
TGAAAACGGTCATCTCCGCCTCCCGGCGGACAGACCTCCCTATGGGGTACCCAGGTTGGCTGGCGCGGGCCATCCATCAGGGTTGGGTGCGGGTGAAGCCGCCCTGGGGCGGCCAGGAAAAGGTCGTCTCTCTGCGGCCGGAGGATGTGCATACCTTCGTCCTTTGGTCCAAAGATTACTCTAGGCTTCTGGCCAACAGGGGAGGCCTCAGGGAGGCGCTGGCGGTCTACGATCATATTTTCTGCCATTTCACCGTCACCGGACTGGGAGGGACGCCCCTGGAGCCCGGGGTTCCTCCTTGGAAGGAGGTGATGGAGCAGTTGTCCCCTCTTATCCGGTTCGTGGGCCATCCCCGCCGGGTCACCGTCCGCTTCGACCCTATCATCCATTGGAGAGAGGATGGAGTCAAAAGTAACCTTCCCTACGCTGAAGGGATCTTCAAGGAGTGTGTTCGCCAAGGCGTCAAAGATGTGCGGATCTCCTTCGCCACGCTATATGGTAAGGTGTTGAAGCGGCCCGGTTGGAGTTGGTACGACCCCTCAGGGGAGGAGCGACTCAAAATAGCCGGCGCCCTAGTAGATATGGGCCGTTCTTTGGGCCTGACCATCTACGCTTGCAGCGATCATACCCTGGAATCTGTCGGGGCTCTCCCTTCAAGTTGCATCGACGGGCGACTCTTGAGTGAACTCCACCCTAAGGGGCTGCTCGCTAATACCGAAAAGGACCGGGGACAACGGAAGGAGTGTGGTTGCACGGTGAGCGTGGAGATAGGATCCTATAGTCAGCGTTGTCCCGGTGGCTGCGTCTACTGTTATGCCCATCCGGTCATCCCTCGAAGAAAGGCTTCTCCAGGTCGTCGAAATACCAGATCCCTTGGTTAGCCAGATAGTCGTGGGCGTTGTCGAGGAGAGCGAAGTGTTTGCTCTCTTCCTCGACCAGGAAGCGGAAGATAGCCTGGGCGGTAGGATCGGAGGTTTCGGCGGCCGCTTTCTCGTAAAGCCTGTAGCCGCGGCGCTCGAAATCCATGGCTATCTTCAAAGCGTCGAGGTCGCTGGCGTCTTCAGGGATCAACCCTTCTTTCGCCTCTTCCTCCTGGGGAAAGAGGTGAAGAGAGAGGTCGGGCTCTTCCTTCTTAGCGGCCTCCAGGTCAAGCCACTGGCCCGTTCCCGTGATAGCACCGTATTGGACCTGGAGGATCTCTAGGTGCTTCTCTTCATCCTGAGCCAGGGAGCGAAACATCCTCTGGCCCAGTTCGTCCTCGGTTCTCTCTACGGCTTCCAGATATAGCACTCGGCCTTCCAGTTCGGTGCCCATAGCCTGGCGTAGAACGGATAAGGCAAGTTCCATCCCTTCGTTCATCGGCCCTCCTAAGTCATTCCCACAGGCGATCAAACGCGCCATCTATTTTAACATAGGGGTGGGGTGGTGGCAAAAGGGGCTCCTGCTGAAGGACGAGATATGATATAATTTCTGTTGGGAGGTAGGGAAATGGGCGAGATCCGTATTGGCCTTTGCTCTTGGACGGACAAGAGCCTCATCGAAAGCGGCGCGTTCTACCCTCCGGGGGTCGATGACGCCAAAGGCCGCCTACAATACTATGCCCGCGAGTTCCCCATCGTGGAGGTGGATAGTTCATACTACAATTTGCCTTCGGAGAGGAACTCCCGCCTCTGGTCGGAGCGGACCCCCGACGGTTTCACCTTCAACGTGAAAGCCTATAGCCTCTTCACCAACCACCCCACGCGCACCCGTAGCCTCCCCAAGGAGATATTCGCGGCTCTCCCCCATGAGGCCCAGGCCAAGGAGAGGATCTACTTCGACGATGTGCCGGGTGAACTGCGCGATGAACTGTGGGGTATGTTCGACAGCGCTTTGAGGCCCCTCCACGAGACAGGAAAACTGGGGACGATCCTCTTTCAGTTCCCTCATTGGTTTTTCCCCGGCCGCAAGGGGTTCTCCCATATCTTGCGCTGCCAGAGGCGTCTCCCCCACTACCGACTGGCTATCGAGTTCCGGAACAGCGTATGGCTCAACCAGGACAATATTGAAGACACCTTGGGTTTCTTGGAGGCCTACGATATGACCTTCGTTTGCGTAGATGAGCCCCGGGGCTTCCGGTCCAGTTGTCCTCCTCTGGCCGCCGTGACCAGCGACATCGCTATGGTGCGCTTTCACGGACGGAATACCGATACCTGGGAGAAGAAGGGGATTACCGCAGCCGAAAGGTTCAACTGGTACTATAAGCGGGAGGAGATAGATGAATGGGTGCCCAAGATCAGGGAGATGGCCCAGGAGGCAAGAGAAGTCCATCTCATGATCAACACCTGTTACCGAGATCAGAGCGTGGTGAACGCCAGACTGCTCCGAGAGCAACTTTCGCAGGTGGGGTGATCCTCTCTTCTTTTAACCCTTGAGGCCAAGTCCCTTCCCTCCGCAAAGGATCCCTGTGGGATGTGAAGGGGCTTTTGTTTCACCATTGCTAGGAGCGGGGAGGGAGTATGAGGGCAACTAGGCGTGAAGTGTTACTGATGATTATCTTTGGGCTCCTGGGTTGCCAGCCTCCAATTGAAAGAAGGGAGGTGATGCCCTCACCGGTGGGAGAGATACCGCTGCCCACACCTGGCCAAAGAAGTGAGGTATCGCTGGAGGAAGCGCTGGCCAGGAGGAGGTCGATGCGGGAGTTCAGGGAGGAAGGGTTGAGTTGGGCGGAGATCTCAGGGTTGCTCTGGGCGGGCCAGGGGGTCACCGACTCTCGAGGTTTCCGCACCGCTCCTTCGGCGGGAGCCCTCTATCCTTTGGAACTATATGTGGTCACCGGTGAGGGGGTCTATCACTACTTGCCCCAGAGCCATAGGCTGGCTGTACTCTCTCTAGAAGATATGCGTCTGAGGCTCTGGGAGGTGGGGCTCAAACAGGATGCGTTGCGGGAGGCCCCGGCGATCATCGTCATAGCCGCGGTTTATGCCCGCACGGAAGCCAAGTACGGCCCCCGGGCCGAGCGGTATGTCCGCCTGGAGGCGGGACATGCGGCCCAGAATATTTTGCTTCAGGCGACCGCCTTGGACCTAGGAGCGGTGCCCATCGGCGCTTTCTATGACCAGAAGGTGCAGGAGGTCCTGGCCTTGCCTTCAGATCATGAGCCCCTCTACCTCATCCCCGTGGGACATCCGAGGTGAGGCGTTCTCGAGGCGAGAGGGGTGGAGATGAAAAAGCCGATCTATCTGATGCCCGTGGGCGCGGTAGAGGAAGGTCTCTTGGAGGCTATCGCTAGAGCGGTCGAGAGGACCTTTGGTCGCCCTTGCCGAGTAGGGGAGAGGCTAGTAGAACCGACCTATGCTTATGACCGAAGGCGAAGACAGTATCGGGTGGGGGAGATCCTTTTGCGTCTGCGGCGGCTGGATATGCCCCAGGCTCATCGGC
>JBHIDN010000220.1:0-3437 GCA_046760125.1 Anaerolineae bacterium | reverse complement strand
AAGGGGGGAGATCGAAGCCTACTGTCAAGAACACCAACTGAAGCCCCGCTTCGACCGCTCCAACCTAGATACCACCTACTACCGCAACCGGATCCGTCATGAACTCCTACCGTTCCTCGAGGAGTACAACCCTAACATCCGGGAGGTGATCCGGCGCGCGGCCCTCATCATAGCCGATGACCACGACTACCTGGCAAGGGAAGGCCAAAGGGCTTGGGAGAAGGTTGTCAGAGAGGTCGAGGGTGCTCTGGTCTTCGACCTCAAAGCCTGGGAGGAACTCCACCCCAGCCTCCAGCGGCAACTGTTGAGGCGGGCTATCCGTAACCTCCGCTCCGACCTGCGGAACATCGATTGGGTCCATATCGAAGAGGCGAGGCGTGCCGTTGGCGAGAAGCCCGCCGGGACGGAGGTCACCCTGCCTCGGGGTTTGAACCTCTTCAGATCCTATGACACCTTCGTTATCGGGGATATGATCCCCATACCAGAGATGCCCCTCATCGAGGAGGAGATGAAAATAGCCGTGCCGGGGAGAACCCCTCTGCCCGACTGGGAACTCGTAACCGAGGTTTTGGCTGGAGAGCAAGGAAAAGAAGAGGCCCTCAACAACCAAGACCCCTGGCAGGGCTACCTCGATCTCGACCAGGTGGGGCAGGACCTCATCTTGCGAGGGCGGAAGCCCGGCGACCGCTTCCAGCCCCTGGGGATGGGGGGGCGAAGCAAACCCTTGCGGGAGTTCATGATCGATGCTAAAATCCCACACCATATAAGGGATAAAGTACCCCTGGTCGTCTCGTCTCAAAATATCATCTGGGTGGCTGGCTACCGGATCGATGAGCGGGCCCGGGTCACCGAGAGGACGGGGAGGGTCTTAAAGATCTGGTTCCAAAAGCGTACATAAACTATCCCCGGGGGAGGGGGAGAGATGGGAAAAACAGGTGATATGAGGCAAGATATCGCCGAGGTGCTCATCACCGAGGAGGAGATCAAAGCCAAAACCAAAGAACTGGCCCAAAGGATCACCCAAGACTACCGAGGAAAGGACCTGCTCTTGGTCTGCATCCTCAAGGGGGGGATGATGTTTTTGGCCGACCTGATGCGGGAGATCGAGATCCCCCTGGACATCGACTTCATGGCTATCTCCAGTTATGGCGACGCCACCGAATCGACCGGGGTGGTGCGGATCCTTATGGATCTGGCTACCCCCATCGAGGGACGCAACGTCCTCATCGTGGAGGATATCATAGACACCGGGCGCACCCTCCACTACATAACTGAGAACCTTCGCACCCGGAACCCAGCCAGCCTCAAAATCTGTACCCTCTTGGATAAGCGGGCCCGACGAGTGATAGATATCCCTCTCGACTACGTAGGTTTCGAGGTACCCGATAGGTTCGTCGTTGGCTACGGCCTCGATTACGGCCAGATCTACCGCAATTTGCCTTTTATCGGCGTTTTGAAACCCGAACTCTATCATGCCCAGGACGCGGAAGAGTAGGAAATGGCGCAGCACAGAGGGGGCAACACTCCTCCGCCCTCTCCACCTCTTCTCCCTTAAGTCGAGGGCTTTCTTACAAGGAGTTGTGGGAAAGCCTTCTCTCCTCTTGGGGGGCTTGGGCTTAGGGATTCTAGCCCAAGGCCAACTCACCCCTCGACCTACCTTGGAGGTAGGAGCCCTCTTAACAGTGTCCACCCTCTTTCTCCTCTCCCTGACCCTGGAGAGGCAAAAGGCTGGGCTATCGTCGCGCCAACTACTGATAAAGGCCCTCTTTTTCTTCTTTCCCTTAGCCATTGGCCTCTGGTGCAGAACCCTACCATCTTTGGTCCCTTCGCTCCCCCTTTATGGCCTTGCAACCTTGCTCTTCCTCCTCGCCCTGGGAGGCAAGGAAGAAAATATCCAAGAGGAGGAACCTTACAGTAGATCCGAATTCGTCCTTCTGGCCTTGATAGTGGCCCTGGGCTTCCTGCTCCTAGCCTACGACTTGGAGAATATCCCCCCTGGATTCCACGGCGACGAGGGAGAATCGGGTATGCAGGCCCTTATGATCCTCCAGGGCCAGATTCCCGGCCTCATCTCCGTGGGCTGGTACCACCAACCGATATTAGCCTTCGCCTGGCACGCCGTCACCATGAAGATATTTGGCGATACCGTCTTTGGGTTGCGGATGAGTTCGGTCATAGTGGGCACTTTGACCCTCATACCCCTCTATTTCTTGACCCGGCTCCTTTTCGGAAAAAGGGTGGCTCTTCTGGCCACTCTCCTCCTCTCCATCTCCCACTGGCATATCGCCCTCAACCGAATAGGGATAAACTATACCCAGACCACCCTTCTAGAGGTGACCGGTTTCTATTTTCTACTCAAGGGGCTTCGCTCCAAAAATATCCTCTATTTCATGGCCAGCGGCCTGGCAGTGGGAATGGGGCTTTATCTATATTTCGCCTCGCGTTTGGTCCCTTTCATCATCGCCGCCTTCATACTTTTGGGCATCCTCTTAGAGAGAGGTTTTTGGGCTCACTACAGATACGGCTTTGTGGCCCTCTTTCTGGCGGCGGCCCTCATCTTCGCTCCCATGGCCTTCTACTTCCTAGAGCACCCCCACCAGTTCATCTCCCGCACCCAGTTCGTCTTCCTTTTCAGCAACCTAAACCATCTGGAAAGAAGCCTGGGCACCGCCCAACCCCTGCCAGCCTTCCTCGTCCAGGCCCAAAGGATGTTACTCCTCTTCAATCATGGTCCTGATCGGAGCGGCCAATACGGCTATCAAGGAGCCATGCTCGACTTCCTATCCGCCATCTTCTTCGTCCTAGGTCTAGCCTATATCACCCTCCACTGGAGGAAGCCTAAACACCTCTTCCTCCTTCTCTGGTTCTGGCTCACTCTGATAGCGGGGGGGATGCTCACTGTGCCCGCCCCTTTCACCCCTCGCTTGGCGGGGATGATCCCCCTTCCCTTCATCCTGGCCGGGTTAGCCTTGGAGAAAGCGAGAGGCGTCCTGGCTCGAGCCTGGGAACAAGGCCGCCTCGCTCGATTGACCTTGACCACCCTTATGATCCTCGTGCTTTCGGTGGCAGGCTTCCTTAACTATCGAACCTACTTCGTGGAATACATAAACAGCGTCCAAGGTTGGGCCCAGCGGGAGGCGGCCACCATGGTAGCCAAATATATCCGTTCCTTGGGAGACGAGTACGAGATCTACCTCTTGGGAGCCCCCAAACTCTACCTCCGCCACGGCACCATCCGCTTCATCGCCCGTCGATGTGAAGGCGTAGATGTTCTCAACCCGGAGGGGTATATCCCCCTTCGGGAAAGGGTGGAGCGAAACGTGGCCTATATCATCCTCCCCCATCGGTTAGATCAGTTGCCCCGTCTCCTCCGATACTACCCTCGAGCCACCTTGCGCTCATTCACCCGACCTACGGGAGAGATCCGTTTTATGGCC
>JBHIDN010000219.1:0-3460 GCA_046760125.1 Anaerolineae bacterium | reverse complement strand
CTCGGCGAACTCCCGGGCCTCCTCTCGGCCCCGAATGAGGAGATAAGCCCCAACCGCCAGAAAGGGAAGCACAATAACTAGAAGGAACCCCACGCCACAGGCTGCACCACCTGGCTGCAGGTCACCAGCAGCGATAGTAGTGGCCAACCACACAGCCCAAGCCGCGCCCAAGGCCAAGCCAACAAAGGCCAATATTGTCCCCACCACCCTTCCTTGCCCGATCACTATCCCTGCCTCCTTGAGAGACTAGGCTTTAGCCGGCACCACCTCCACCGCCTCCGCCACCGCCGCCACCGCCTCCACCACCACCGCTGAAGCCGCCACCACCACCGCCCGAACTGCTAGGTGCGCTGGAAAGGGTGGAGCCAGCGGAGTTGAGGAGCGAGACCAGCCCATCGCTCATCGACTGAAGCGAGGAGGCCATACCGTCGCTTACCCCTTGCAGGGAGGGCATCCCCCGACCGACTCCGGTTCCAACCCCTCCCCTAGTGCGACCTCCCGGCGCACCGTAGACGAGGGGTGGATAGGGCATATACCAATCGGGAGCAGGGGTGCCCGCGGCGGCGAATTTCTTCACCCATTCTTCCCCCAGGCCGAAGGCGATAGCGTAGGCGAGATACCTGTCGAAGATATCCTTGGCTTCCTTGAGGTCTGTGTACCGCTCGATCTCCTGCAAGTAACGCTTGAAGGCCCTCCATTTCGCGGCAACCATCGACCCTTCACCGGTCTTGCGAGGCATGAACCTTCCGAAGATCACCACGCCCAGGAAGGCCAGCCCCAACCCGATGAAGGGCAAGATCGCCAGGCCGGTGATGTCGCTCAAAGCCATCATGGCGCAGAAACCCAAACCCCCGGAGAGGACCATCCCCGCCACACCCAAGCCGGTGTAGATCTTGCGCGTCCGTTCCGGGCTCTGGGTGAAGAAGCCCAGTTTCACCACTTCCTCGTACAACTGTTTCTGCAACTTGGGGATGGCTGTGTAGAACTTATTCTCCAGATCGGAGAGGTTCACGGAGAAGCGACCCCGGAAAAGTCTCTTCAACAAAGTACGCTCATACCGCCTTAGCCCTTCCTCCTTCCCCTCTCTCAAGCCCACCCTCAGGAAAGTGAAGTCCCGGCGGCTGCCGATCCCCAAGAAGCCTGGCTCCTCCACCTCCTTCATCTGGATCACCCCTCGCCGCGCTAAATCGACGATGGTGGCCACGATGTCTTTCATATCGGCCCGCTCATCCAAAAGGGTGCCCACTACACCGGCAGGAAGGTCGCTGGGCGGCTCGGTGAGGTAGTCGGCGGGCATCCGGATGGGGCGATCCCGTCCCCTGGTGTACCAGAGGATATAGAGCCCCAGGAAAGCGGCTAGCGGGATGAAGACGCCCAGGCAGAGAGAACCCAAGGTGGCCCAGGGGCGAACCGAGGCCCTGAAATCCTCCGCTGCTTGCCAAGAAGGGGGGCTCCCCTCGACGATACCATGAGGGAACTGCACCCTCACCTCCAACTCCCGTCCGGGGCTTATATCCTGACCCACGAAGATCACCGTCCTTGAGTCGCGGACGTCGCTATAAGCGTCCCAGCCGTAAGCGGCCACGTTCTGTACCTCTTCTACCCCTTCCGGCAGATGAACGGTCACCGTCGAGGAGCGGACCACGAAATCCCGATCAGGGAAGACCGCCTTCCACCAAAGTTGATCGCCGCCTTCGTAAATACGGAGGCCACCTTGCACTACATAACTGAGGACATAGGTATGGGTAGAATCCTGGGTATAGGGGAAATAGACCTTTATTACATAGTCGCCATCATCGTAATAGGTCTGATAGGTGTAAGGGGTCTCCCGACCGGGCACCGCCTTCTGGCCGTCGACCAGGACCTTCACCAGGCTTATATCCTCCAGGCGATCGGTGGGGATATTGCGATAGATGAAATGGAAACTGCCTTCCGTATAGGTGAGTTCCCAGGTCTCGGTGATGAGGATATCGGAGTTCTTCTGCACGGTGATATCCACGTCCAGCCGGTTCCAGTAGTACTCCTTGTCCTGAGCCTGGACACCCCCCACTAGACCTAAGAACACGATGAGGATCAGCGCTATAGAGACCTTCCCATTCATCGCTTCTCTCCTCCCAAGTGGGCTAAAAATCAAAAACATTATACCCCAATTGGGGGCTCAAGGGAAGGGGCCAAAAAGTCCTAGCCTAATTGGGCTCCTGGCCTCGTTCTCTTAACGAATAGAAGCAAAGCAGAGTGCTCCCATATCTTCTACGCTCTCGGAGTCCCAAGGTTTCAAGCCTCAACTCCTGATATTCCTTGGGATGCATCTGGGCGATAATCAAACCCTCCGGCTTCAGGATCTCCCCATGGCTGTCCAAAGCCCGCAAGGTCTCGGCCCACAGCCCTCGATACTGGGGCGGTGCTAGATATACGATATCGAAGGGGGCCAATGCCCCCTTCCGGATAAAGCGAAAGACATCCTGCCGTATGACTCGGGCTCTATCCGTCAAGCCAGTAAGAGCCAGGTTCTCCTTGATCAATTCAACCGCCTTTCGACCCTGATCCACGAAGACGGCTCTCTCTGCTCCCCGGCTGAGGGCCTCTATGCCCACGCTCCCCGTGCCAGCGAAAAGGTCGAGGAAGTGTGCCCCCTCCAGCCTAGGCCCCAGGATGTCGAAAAGGGCTTCCTTCGCCCGGTCGGTGATGGGGCGCGTAGCGGAGCCAGGCAGAGACTTCAGCCGTCTCCCCTTGGCTATTCCGGCGATAACCCGCACCTACGAAAGTTCCTCCAACTTCTCCAGGAGCCTCTCTTTTTCCTCCTCAAATCTCGCCAGTTTCTCCCGCTCCCGTTCTTGCACATCTGGAGGGGCCTTGGCCCTGAAGTTCTCATTATTGAGGAGGGCCTTCGCCCTGGCGATTTCCTTATCCAGCCGCTCCATCTCTCTGCTCAGGCGCTCTCGCTCTTTGACCTTATCTACCTGGATCTCCAAAACGGTAGAAAACGGGCCAGTCACGATAGTAGGGCCGTGAAGGGGCTTCGTTAGCGCGGCCACCCAACCTTGCTCCTGCACTCCGGCTAACCTCTCAAAGGTTGCTTTCTCTCCCACAAATATCTTATGAAGATGGCTTGTCGCCGTATCCGCCACTGGCACCACTCCGGGCTCCAACCTCTCCTCCGCCTTCCAGTTGCGGATGGCCCGGATATGCTCCCAGAGGGTCTCCTGTGCTCGCTCAACCTTCTCATCTACCGGCCCTGCTTCCGGCCAAGGAGCGATCATGATGCTCTCTCCCTCGTGAGGAAGGTGCTGCCATATCTCTTCGGTGACGAAGGGCATGAAAGGGTGCAAGAGCCGCAAGGTCCGCTCTAACACATAGACTAAGACGTGACGCGTCCTCTCCTTCGCTCTCTCGTCATCGCCGTAGAGGGCCACCTTGCTGGCCTCGATGTACCAATCGCAATACTCCCCCCAAAGGAACT
>JBHIDN010000218.1:0-3461 GCA_046760125.1 Anaerolineae bacterium | reverse complement strand
ATGAACTCTTAACCCCTTGGGCCATGATGCAATGGCTGAAGGAGAAGACCGTCATTGTTAAGAGGGCGCTTTCCTTAGAGGATCTCGGGGATAAGATCATAATCGGCGAGTTCAACGATGCGGAGAGCCGGGGGGTGCTCTGGAAGCGTTGAACGCGCAGGCCTCATCTGCACAGAAAAAGAGGGGTATTTGACCCCTCTTTCATGTTGCCAATCTCTTCTTACAGGTCTTTGCCTATGAGGAGTTCCAGGTCCTTCTTGGCCTTCTCTGGGATGCGCTCTTTGCTGGTGATGATAGCGTTCTTTAGGGCGGTAGGGCAGGGGCAGGGGCGAGTCTGGGAGATATGGGGGACGACTTTCTTGATGATCTTCTTGGCCATCTCTGCGTTCTTGAGCAGGTTGTCGATCAACATCTCCACGCTCACCGGCTCCTCGCTCACGTGCCAGACATCGTAGTCGGTGACGTTGGCCAGGACAGCGTAGCAGATCTCCGCCTCGCGGGCCAGTTTGGCCTCCGGCAAGACCGTCATGCCGATGATGTCCACCCCCCATCCCCGATAGATGCGCGATTCGGCCTTGGTGGAGAAGGCGGGCCCCTCTATGACCACAAAGGTGCCTCCCTTGTGCACCTTGGCTCCAGTATCCTCGGCCGCTTGATAGAGGAGCGCGCTAAGGTCGGGGCAGAAGGGCTCGTCGAAGGAGACATGGGCTACTACCCCCCTGCCGAAGAAGGTGTTGATACGGCCCCTGGTGCGGTCGAAGATCTGGTCCGGGATGACCATATCCAAGGGGTGGATCTCCTCTTTCATGCTCCCGCAGGCGCTGACGGCGATTATGTGCTCCACACCTAACGATTTCAGGGCATATATGTTGGCTCGGGAGGGGAGTTCGGTGGGCATGATCCGATGCCCCCGCCCGTGGCGGGGCAGAAAAGCCACCCTTCGCCCCTCTAGGGTCCCGATGACGATGAGATCGCTGGGCTCCCCGAAGGGGGTCCTCACCTTTACCTCTTCTACGTCGGTGAGGCCCTCCATCTCGTAGAGGCCGCTGCCGCCGATGATCCCTATCCTGGCCTTAGCCATTTTTCCCTCCTATCTGTGATCGTCCGTAGAGGATCCCTGTGGGATCGGAGCGAGTATAGCCCAGGTCTAGGTCTTTGGCAAACGCAAAAGTGGAATTCTGGTGCTATGACCCTGCTGAGTTAGTACCAGACTTCCTCTCCGGAAACCAGTTGATGGAGGGAAAGGAAGAGGACGTACCAGCAAAAGTAGCCGAAAAAGGCCACCAGGGGGACACCTAGAAGGCGCGGCTCGAGCCAGAAGAGGTTTTGGTACCGCCAAGAGCCCATGAGAGCACCTAGACCCTCCCAGATTAGGGTCAAGGTTATGGAGGCCAAGGTCAAGGCTGCTAGAGGGCTCCAGAACCCCTCTAGGAGGCTTCCTAGGAGCCCCTTCGACCTTTTTCTATATATCCCGTACTCCAAGAGAAGCCAAAGGCCGGCGAAACTGGGGATGATGAGGGGCCCAGAGGCCTCCATGTAGAGAAAGGCGAAGAGGGGGAGGGCGAAGAGGATGGCTCCCGCCGGTCCAGAGGCGGGGAGCAAGACCTTCCGCCACCTCTCGGGGAGGGGGGCTCTCTTGCACCCTCGGGTGAGGAAGGAAGCCAGGCGATACGATTCATAGATGGCGGGAAGGCAGAAGCCCCAGCCTATATAGAGCCCTAGGGCCAGGAGGGGCGTGGTAACGGTCAAATAGCGGAGTATCTTGGTGACGGCGATCATCTGGAAATCTAAAAAGAGGCCGAAGAGAGCGCCCCAGAGGATCATTGCCAATATTCTTCTTTTGGGGCCATGCAGAGTCGAGCGGCCGGTAAAGCGGAAGTTAAGGCCGTCGCACAGGAACCAGACCCCCAGGGGGAAGATGATGTGAAAATGGAAGAGCCCCGTTTTGGGGCCCCAGGTATAGGAGGTCACGAGGATAAGGAAGCCGAGGGCCAGCTGAAGGCTACTTACCACCTCTGGTTTTCCTACGCCTAGCCAGGGCCCGCTCCATCTCCCTCTGGGCCTCTCTCTCGGCGATATCCCGTCGCTTGTCGTAGAGTTTCTTCCCTCTGGCCAGGGCTATCTCCACTTTGACGTATCTATCCTTCAAGTATAGGCGCAGGGGGACGATGGTGTAGCCTTTCGCTTGCACCTTCCCTGCGAGGCGGTTTATCTGATACCGGTGGAGGAGGAGTTTCCGGTCTCTTTTGGGGTCGTGGCTTTGGCGACCGGCCTCTTTATAAGGGGCTATGTGAACGCCCACCAGCCAAGCCTCGCCATCCCTGATCATGACGTAACTATCCTTCAGGTTCACCCGGCCAGCCCGGATCGATTTTATCTCCGTGCCGGTGAGGGCCAACCCCGCTTCGTAGGTTTCATCGATGAAATAATCGCGGCGGGCCTTCCGGTTTACGGCTATGACCTTCCCTTCGGATGCTTCCTTCATCACCTCGCCAAGTAGTCTAGGGCCAGTTCCAGTTGGGGATCCAGGCCATTAGCCAGATCTTCGTCGGTGATGTAGACCTCCACATCGGGGATGAGCCCCTCTTCTTCTATGAGCCGGCCGTGGGGGGTGAACCAATGGGCTGTAGTGATGCGTAAGCCTGAGCCGTCGCTCAACTGGTACTGGACTTGGACGGAGCCCTTGCCCACGGTCCTCTCACCGATGAGGATCCCTCTTCCATAATCCTGTATGGCTCCGGCAACTATCTCCGAGGCGCTGGCGCTTCCCCCATTCACCAGGACGACCAAGGGGATCTCCGTGGCCAGGCCGCTGCCTTGAGCCTCGTAGTCTTGTTCTATATCTTTGCCCCTCTCGGACATGATGACGCCCTCGGCGATGAACTCGCTCCCCACATCGATGGCCGCCGTAACCAGCCCACCAGGGTCATCACGCAGATCTAAGATCAACCCCCGAGGGTTCTCGGCCAAAAGATCTATGAGGGCCGCCCTCAACTGTCGAGGGGCCTGGGAGTTGAACTCGTTGAGTTTGATATACCCTATCTCGCCCTTCAAGAGGCGGTACTCTATGGTGAGGAATTCGATCCGCTGACGCACGATCTCCACTTCGAAGGGCTCAGGAACCCCTTGCCGCTGGATGGTGAGACGGACCGTCGTCCCCTTGGGACCTCGGATGAGGCTGATAGCCTCTATGAGGTTCATCCCCTGTATCTCCACCCCATCCACTTCCAAGACCAGATCTCCAGCCTTGAGCCCGGCCAGATCTGCTGGCCTCCCCGCTAGGGGCTCGGCGATGACTAAATAGCCATCCTCGTTCATCTTTACCAAGGCCCCGATACCCTCGAAGGCTCCGGTGAGATCCTCGCGAATGATGGCTATATGCTCTGGGGTGATGAAGGCGGTATTTTCGTCTTCTAACGTGGAGAGAGCACCCCGGATAGCCCCGTAGGTGAGTTCCTTAG
>JBHIDN010000217.1:0-3481 GCA_046760125.1 Anaerolineae bacterium | reverse complement strand
GGCCATACGGTGGCTATATTGAAACACGGTATCCGCCAACTCCTCCCCCCCACGGTGACCATGCTCTCTGGCCCCGGCTGTCCGGTCTGCGTCACCGCTCACACCGATATCGACAAGGCTCTAGCCCTGGCCAAGATCCCTGAGGTGATCATCACCACCTTCGGCGATATGGTCAGAGTGCCTGGTAGCCGGGGCAGTCTACAAGAGGCTAAAGCCGATGGTGCTGACGTCCGCATCGTCTATTCTACTAGCGATGCCCTTCAGATCGCTAAGAGGAACCCGGAGAAGAGCGTAATATTTTTGGCCATCGGCTTCGAGACCACGGCTCCCACCGTGGCCCTCTCTCTCTTGGAGGCGGAGGCCCAGGGGATAGAGAACTATTACATCTTTCCTATGCATAAACTCACCCCTCCAGTGATGAAAGCCCTCCTGGATTCCGGGGAGGTGAAACTGGATGGCATCATCGGGCCCGGCCATGTGACCACCATCATCGGCTCCAAGGCCTGGGAGTTTTTGCCGCGCCATTACGGCCTCCCCTGTGTGGTCTCCGGCTTTGAGCCCCTCGATATCCTGCGCAGCGTGGCCATGCTGGTGGAGCAAGCGGAAAAGGGCAAGGCGGAGGTGGGGAACGCTTATCCCCGCAGCGTGCGCCCGGAGGGGAATCGGGTGGCCCTGGCCCAGATGGAGAAGGTCTTCGAGGTAGGAGAGGCCGAGTGGAGAGGGATGGGCACCATCCCGCAAAGCGGGCTGAGGTTAAGAGAGGAGTACAGGAGATTCGACGCCGCATCCCGGTACGATATCGACCCCGGCCCCTCGCGGGAGCCCAAGGGGTGTATTTGCGGAGCCATCCTGCGAGGGGTCAAGACACCGCCTCAGTGTAAACTCTTCCGCCGCGCCTGCACGCCCCTCCACCCTGTGGGCCCCTGTATGGTCTCCTCCGAGGGGAGTTGCGCGGCTTACTATCACTACGGAGGGGAAGATGCAAGATAGGATCCTTCTGGCTCACGGTAGTGGGGGGAAACTCAGCCACGACCTTATAGGAAAACTCTTTCTCCCCCACTTCGACAACCCCATCTTAGCCCGCCTCGACGATTCGGCTCTCATCGAACTGGAGACCGGCGCTCGATTAGCCTTCACCACCGACAGTTATGTGGTGAGCCCCCTCTTCTTCCCCGGAGGCGATATAGGAAAGTTGGCCACCTGCGGCACCATCAACGACCTTTCTATGAGCGGAGCAAAGCCCCTCTATATGAGCGCCTCTTTCATTATCGAGGAGGGGTTCCCTATAGCCGATCTGAAGCGTATAGTCCTCTCCATGCGAAAAGTAGCGGAGGAGAGCGGAGTTAAGATAGTAGCCGGGGACACCAAGGTAGTAGGGGAAGGAGCAGCCGATGGGATATTCGTCAACACCACCGGGCTGGGACTGATCCCCGACGAGGTGCATATCTCTGGGGCCAACGCCCAGCCAGGGGACATGATAATGGTAAGCGGTACCCTGGGCGACCACGGGATCGCCATCATGAGCCAAAGGGAGGGGTTGGAGTTCGCCTCCTCTTTAGAGAGCGATTGCGCCCCCCTCCAGGGCTTAGTGGCCCGGATGCTAGAAGCCTCGCTGGAGATCCACTGCCTCCGCGACCCCACCAGAGGAGGCTTGGCCACCACCCTCAATGAGATGGCTGCCCAATCTCAGGCCACTTTCCTCATCGAGGAGAAGAAGATCCCGGTACGGGAGGAGGTGCAAGGGATCTGCGAACTCCTGGGCCTTGACCTCCTCTACCTGGCTAACGAGGGGAAGTTGGTGGCTGTGGTCCCTCCTCACGCCGCGGGTAAGGTTCTCGAAGCGATGAGAGGCCACCCCTATGGCAAGGATTCTGTGGTCATCGGCCGAGTGCTCTCCGACCATCCTGGCCGTGTTATAATGAAGACCACGCTAGGAGCCCACCGCCTCGTGGAGATGGCCGTAGGGGAACTTTTGCCCCGTATATGCTGAAGAGAAATGTGGGCCAGGATAGGCTGACTGGTTCGGGTCAGGGAACCCCGACCTACAAAAACTGATGCCACCAAAGTAGCGTCGGCTTGTCCTGACTGCTCTAGGTCAGGGGCTTTAGCCCGACGAGGGAGACAGAATATCCTGCCCCAGCCTGACGATGCCGGCTTGTCCCCTGGCCTGTTCTGGGCCAGGACATGCCGGCCATAGTGGGTCAGGGGTTTTAACCCCATGGGGAAACGTCGACCTAAAGGGCGACGCTACGAAGTGTAGTAGGGCAGGTTTCCATACCTGCCCTACTCGGTTACTTGACCGGCTAAAGCCTCCATTCCCCCCTACAGCACCAGGATTGGAGCCTATGCTAAAGAGGCTCTCTCTAACTCCTGAAGACTTTCCTCGTCTACAGCCCTCCACAGCATCTCCGTGGCATCCAAAAACGTACGCGTTTCCTCCTCTAAGGAGCCTCTGGCGAACCGCTGCTCTTGGCATCGATCGGTTCTAGCCGCACCGCGCATACCTTATACTCCGGTATCTTAGCCACCGGATCCAAGGCGGGGTTGGTGAGGACGTTAGCCGCGGCCTCTGCGAAATGGAAGGGGGCGAAGACCACGCCTTGAGGCACCCGCTCGGTCACCCAGATGTTGGTCTCGATCTCGCCCCTTCGAGATACGAGCCGTCCCCTTTCCCCATCCTTCAACCCTAAACCCTCCGCATCCTCCGGGTTCACCTCTACGTAGGCTTCAGGTACCTCCCGATCCAACTTCACCGAACGGCGGGTCATAGTTCCCCCGTGCCAATGGAACATATTCCTCCCCGTGGTCAAGAGCAACGGGTACTCCTCATCGGGCAACTCGGCCGCCTCCTGATGCTCCACGGCATGGAACAGCCCCCTGCCCCGAGCGAACTCCCCCTGGTGTAAATAGGGTGTCCCTGGGTCGTCCGCGCTACGGCAGGGCCAATGCAGGAACCCTTCTTCCTGTAGCCGCTCATAACTGATGCCCCCATATATGGGGCTCAAGGAGGCTAGTTCATCCATTATCTCTTTCGGGGTCGAGAATTCGAAACCAGAGGCCCCCATCCTCTGGGCCAGTTGACAGATGATCTGCCAGTCGGGCTTGCACTCCCCTAGGGGCTCTATAGCCTGACGTACCAGTTGCACTCGGCGATCCGTCCCCGTGAAAGTGCCTTCCTTCTCTGCGAAGGAGGCCGAAGGCAAGACCACATCCGCCAATTCTGCCGTCTCCGAGAGAAAGATCTCCTGGACCACTAAGAACTCTAGATTCTTGAGCGCCTTTACCACGTGGTTCGAGTCTGGATCCGAGAGGACAGGGTTCTCTCCCATGATATAGATAGCCTTGATTTGGCCCTCCGCAGCCCCGTTCACCATCTCCACCACGGTGAGGCCCACCTCCGAAGGAAGCCCCTTCACCCCCCACGCCGTCTCGAACTTAGCCCTGATCTCGGGGTCGGTGACACTCTGGTACCCAGGGTAAA
>JBHIDN010000216.1:0-3482 GCA_046760125.1 Anaerolineae bacterium | reverse complement strand
CTGGGGATCTGGCAGAGTTGGTCTGTAGCAACTCTTTAGGTTCCAACCTTGTGGATAGGGCCTCTGGTCTCCTGAAAGAGGAGTTGCGCCGTCTGGGCTCCCTCATCGTGGCCTGTGCCGACCAGACAGCCCTTCCTGCCGGTGGAGCCTTAGCCGTAGATAGGGAGGCCTTCTCCCGAGCGGTGAGTGAGCGGATGTCGAGTCATCCCTGGATAGAGATACGCCGCCAGGAGGTGCAGGAAATACCTTCGCCTAGGCCGGTAATTATAGCCACTGGTCCTCTCACCTCCCAAGCTTTGAGCGCTTCCATAGCCAAACTCACCGGGGAGGAGTACCTCTACTTTTACGATGCCATGGCTCCCATCGTCAGTTTCGATTCTATCGACTTAAGCAAGGTCTTTCGAGCCTCGCGCTACGCGAAAGGCGACCATGACTATATCAACTGTCCCTTAAGCAGAGAAGAGTACTACCATTTTGTGGAGGAGTTGACAAGGGCGAAGACCATACCGTTGCGGGAGTTCGAGAGAGCTGCTAAGTTCTTTGAAGGGTGTCTACCTTTGGAGGTCTTGGCGCAGCGGGGAGAAGATGCTCTGGCTTACGGCCCTTTGAGGCCTACAGGCTTGGTCGATCCCCGGACGGGGAGGCGTCCCTATGCGGTCGTACAACTCCGTCAGGATGATCTGGCTGGGACTCTATACAACATGGTCGGCTTCCAGACCAACCTCCGCTGGGGGGAGCAGAAGAGGGTCTTTCGTCTCATCCCGGGGCTGGAGAAGGCCGAATTCGTCCGCTACGGTCAGATGCATCGCAATACCTTCATCAACTCTCCCGCTCTCTTGGAGCCCACTATGATGTTCAGGCACCAGCCAGGCATCTTCTTCGCTGGGCAGATCACGGGCACCGAGGGATACGTGGCTGCCGCGGCCGGAGGGCTTATCGCCGGTCTCAACGCTGCTCGCCTGATTCGAGGGGAACCTCTTTTGATCTTCCCGCCCACTACCATGCTAGGCGCTCTAAGCCACTATATCTGCCGAGCCGGGGAGGGCGGTTTCCAGCCCATGAAGCCCAATTTCGGCCTCTTGCCTCCCTTGAGGATGCGGGGTAAGCGAGCCAGATACAAGGCCTATGCTCAGCGCGCGTTGACAGAGTCAGCGGTTTTTCGCATAGTGACAGCAAATCACAAAACCACCACTCAAAAACCCTCAAATGAGTTCAATTCTAGACTATACGAAAACCTCGGCCACCATAAGCAGTAGAAGACAACCTTACTGGATTTTCGTCTTTATAGCGATACTCACCGCTTGTGGACAATTGCTCATTCAAGAGGCCGAGGTTTCTGAGGTACCCTTCGACGGCCAACTGGCCTATGAACAGGCCCTGGCTCAATGTGCCTTTGGCCCTCGACCCACCGGCTCCGAAGCCGGAAGAAAGACCGGCGATTATATCGCCTCCCAATTAGAAAGCCTCGGCTGGCGCGTGGAAACCGAGGAGTTCGACAATCGAGGTCTCTCCGTTCGCAATATCATCGGCAAACGAGGAGAAGGGCCGGTAATCATCCTGGGCGCTCACTATGATACTCGCCCCTTGGCGGATCGAGACCCACAAGCCCCGCACCGGCCCATCCTAGGCGGAAACGATGGGGCGAGCGGCGTGGCGGTCCTGCTAGAACTAGCCCGGGTCTTGCCCACCTACCACCTCAAGAACGAGATCTGGCTCGCCTTCTTCGACGCCGAGGATAGGGGCCACATCGACGGCTGGCCCTTCAGCGTGGGAGCCCGGCACATGGCCCAGAGTCTAGAGATCCAGCCTGCCTATGTTATCGTCTTAGATATGATAGGAGATGCCCAACAAGAGATATACTACGAGAGGAACTCAGACCCCCAGTTGCGAGGGAAGATATGGGATATCGCCCGAGGGCTAGGTTATGGGGAGTTCGTAGCGGAGGAGAAATATTCGATTATCGACGACCATACCCCTTTTCTAGAAGTCGGCATCCCTGCGGTTGACATAATTGATTTTGACTACCCTTTCTGGCACACTACCGAGGACACCTGTGATAAAATAAGCCCAGAGAGTTTGGAGCGGGTAGGGTGGGTGATGGTGAAACTCTTGACGGAAGATTAGGAGACGCCTTTGACAAGGGAGATAACGCTTCCTGTAGAGGAGCCCATTGAGCGCGGCTTCTTGGTAGGGGTAGAACTAAAGCGAGAAAAGTCGGTCTGGCGGGCGGAGGACTCCCTTGCGGAGTTGGCCCAGTTGGCCCGCACGGCAGGGATCGAGGTGGTGGGATCTACTATCCAGCGCCTCGACCGCCCTCGGCCCGCTACCTTCATCGGCAAGGGAAAAGTGCAGGAACTCAAGGCCCTTAAGGGTGAACTCAAGCCTGATGTGATTCTCTTCGATGAGGAACTCTCTCCCCGCCAGCAACGGAACCTAGAGGAGGAACTAGACCTCAAAATCGTCGACCGCACAGCCCTCATCCTGGATATCTTCGCCAGACACGCTCGCACTCACGAGGGAAGGCTCCAGGTCGAATTAGCCCAGTACGAGTACCGGCTGCCCCGTCTGACCCGTCTTTGGACCCACCTAGCACGCCAGGTGGGGGGCACCGCAGCCCGTGGCGGCCCTGGCGGCGTGGGAGTGAGGGGCCCCGGGGAGACCCAATTAGAGACCGACCGACGAGAGATAGGACGAAGGATAGTCCACCTGCGGCAGCAGCTGGAGGAAGTCCGCACTCATCGCCGTCTCTACCGCCGGCGACGTCGCCGGGCAGCCATCCCGGTGGTGGCCATCGTGGGCTACACCAACGCCGGGAAATCCACCCTCTTGAACGCTCTAGCCGGCTCAGATATCCTGGTGGAGGATAGGCTCTTCGCCACCCTGGACCCCACTACGCGACGCGTGACCCTCCCCAACGGGCGAGTGACCCTCTTCACCGACACCGTGGGCTTCATCCAGAAACTCCCCACCCAATTGGTGGCCGCTTTCCAGGCTACCCTGGAAGAGATCGCGGAAGCCGATCTCCTCCTCCACATTGTGGACATAACACACCCCCACGTGCAGGAGCAAAGCCTAGCCGTGGAGGAGACCCTGAGGCAGATAGGGGCCGATGATAGGCCCCTGGTGACCGCTCTCAACAAGATAGACCTGCTCCCATCCTCGGAGATCTCGCCACTCCTAACAGAGATCGCTCGTCGGTATCCCAACTGTGTACCTATCTCAGCGCTCGAAGGCACGGGGTTGGACCTCCTACTCAGGCGGGTAGAAGAGGTTCTAGAGGAAGAGTTGATCCCTCTCAAAGTCCTCCTGCCGCACGGCGAGAACAACCTCCTGGGCCTCTTCCACCAGCGTGGCCTGGTGAAACTCGAAAGATACACAGAGCAAGGCATAATCATAGAAGGGAAACTCCCCCAGGAGTTAGAGGCCAGATTCGAGGAATATCTCCTCTAGTTCTCCCTCGCGCCATCCTCTGTTCTATATCC
>JBHIDN010000215.1:0-3517 GCA_046760125.1 Anaerolineae bacterium | reverse complement strand
GTTGGAGGGTTGTGGTGCTAGCCCATTGCAGGTCATCCAGGAGAAGAAAAAGGGGGCGCAGTTTGGAGATGCTGATGATCAGTTGGGTGACGGCCTCGAACATCCGGGTCTGGGCTTCCTTTCCCTTTAGAGTGAGCCTCTCTCCTGGCTCGGGACCAGCGTAAGGCAAGAGGTTCGCTAGCCGAGAGACTAGCCTATCGATCTCACCCTGGAGAGTAAACCCGGGTATGACCGTCTCCCGCCTCTCCAAGTAGGTCTCTAAAATCTCCACCCAGGGAAGGTAAGGGTTGGGAGCATCCTGGTAGAGACAACTCCCGGTCAGACAGTTCACGTTCCTTGGCTTAGCTAAAGTTTGTAGTTCCTCCACAAGCCTGGTCTTCCCCACCCCTGCCTCTCCCCCGATGAGAACTAAACCGCCTCGGCCCCTTATCGCTTCTTCCAGATACCCCTTCAGTTCGGCCATCTCTTTCTCTCTACCCACCAAGCGGGGCCGAAACTCTATCGAACTTTCTGGCTCCTCAAACTCCAAGAATGAGTCGCCCTCCTCCAGACACCGCTCCACCGCCTGAGCCAACTCCCCTGCCGATTGGAATCTCTGACCGGGGTCCTTGTCTAAAAGCCTTAAGGTTATGCTCTCTAAGGCGGGCCACACTTGGGGGTTGAGACGGCGGGGAAGAACCGGCTCTTCATTTAGGTGTCTGTAGATGACGCTCACCGGTGTTTCCCCCTCAAAGGGGACCTTGCCGGTGAGCATCTCGTAGAGGATCGCCCCCAAAGAGTAGAGATCGGCCCTGGCGTCCACCCTCTCCCCCCTCGCTTGCTCAGGAGAGATGTAGGAGACGGTTCCCACCAAGTCGCCGGTCTTGGTGAGGACGGAAAGATCGGCGATCCGGGCCAAGCCGAAATCCATCACCTTCACTTCCCCGGCCTCGTCGATCATGATGTTGCTGGGCTTGAGATCGCGATGCACGATACCTTTCTGGTGAGCGTGTTCCAGGGCAGCGCATATCTGGCGCAAGAAGGAGAGGACCTGTTCTTGAGGGAGGGGGGCCCTCTTCAAAAGCTCTTTGAGGGTCTTGCCCGGGAGATACTCCAGGGCTATGAAATAGCACTCCTCCGCCTTTCCTGCCTCGTAGAGGCGAACTATGTGGGGATGGTCGAGTCTGGCCACGGCCTTTGCTTCCCGCAAAAAACGTTTCACCCTCTCCGGATCGGAAGCTTGTTCTGGGGGCAGGATTTTTATGGCCACCTGGCGATGGTTGACCTCATCGATCCCCTTATAGACGGCGCCCATCCCGCCAGAGCCTAGGATATCAACGATCTTATATCGTCCCAGATTCCGTCCTATCATCTATACTGCACACCAGGTTCCTACCTCCCGCCTTCGCCCTATAGAGGGCTCTATCGGCGCTCTCTATGAGTTCCTCGGCGCCTTGGGCATGGCGGGGGAAAGTGGCTATCCCTACGCTGATGGTGACACTGGACTCCCCTTCACAGACGAAGGGGTGCTTCTCCACCAGGCATCGCAACCTGTCTCCCAAGATGCGTGCGCCCTCCGTCTCAGTCTGGGGGGCAAGGAGTATAAACTCCTCCCCTCCATACCGGGCTAGGGTGTCTTCCCTCCGCACGCTCCTTGCTAGGATAGAGGCTATCTCTTTGAGAACCAGATCGCCTGTGGAGTGGCCGTACTTGTCATTGATAGCCTTGAAGTGGTCGACATCTATCAAGAGCAAAGAGGCGACTAGGTTATGCCGCCGGGACCTGCTCAGTTCATCCTCCAATACTTCCAAGAAGTATCGCCTATTGTGAAGTCCGGTGAGTCCATCCCGTGTCGCCCGACGATACAACTCCTCCTCCCGCTTCGCTTCTAACTTGTCCACATAGCGGAACTTGATGACCGTCTCCCCCAGCCGGATCAAGTCTCCATCTTGGAGATACCTCTTCTCCGCCCGGGCTTCGTTGACGAAGGTGCCATTGGTACTCCCCAGATCCACGATCTGGGGGCCTTCATCGGAGAGGAGGATCTTACAATGGCGGCGCGATACTCTCCCATCGCGAAGCAAAAGATCGACGCCTGGCTTTCGACCTATCACCGTCTCCATCTTGGTAAGGGGGTACCTCTCCCACAAACCTCGGCCAGCGATAGGCACCAGGTAAGCCTCCTTGGCTGCCAAGATCGGCTCCAAGATCTTCGCTCGCCTTAGAAATACCGTCTCCTCATCGTTGGCGGGATGAGTGGCCCCATCTGGTGGCTCTCTGCTCATGGCCAGAACCTCGACTAAATCCGGCGGATGAGTTGGATTCGGTCGCGATTAACGAGCACCACCTGGGAGGTGAAAGAGGGTATATGCTCATCGTGGGGGTAGGATACCTTCGCCTCCGTCACGGCTATAAAGGGCTCGGGGGAAGAGATGATGCCGAACTCCGCTTCCTCCTCCTGACGGATGAATATCTTCCCTTCGATCTCCATTCGACCCATCTGAATCAAAGCCGGCACGGGGTATTTGGGCACGAACTTGGGGTGGTGAGAGCGGTCGCCCGTGGGGATGTCCTCGTAGGGCATGGCGATCACTATCTCTTCCAAGCGTACCATAACGCTCCTCACCTCCTCCCGGCTCGCCTTGCCTGAAGGATCCCGGTGGAGAACGACGGCTTCTTCCAAAGGGAGAAAAGGGTGAAACCAGTTCTCCAGAACGTCCTTGAGCCTTTCGTGCCTGGTTCGAATAGCGCCCACCACCGTGTATTCCTCCGTGTGGACCTCTGCTTTCAAAGCCTTCTTTGCTCTAAGTTCCCCACCATTCGCTTTGACCCTCTTCATCGATCCACTCTTTTGTGACTTAAACATTTGAAGACCCTCCTGAAGATCGTCCTCCAAGAAGATCCTCGATCTTCTCCTTAAGCCCATCGAGGTTGGAGGGATGCACCTCCCCTTCCTGAGGAGCCTCGAAAGCCAGAACCTTGACTTGCTCCCTTTCTCTCTTGAGTCGCCGGCACAGATCTAGCCCATCGAGACCTGACATCTTAGTGTTGACCACCACCAGATCCGGTTTGAATTCAGCCAACTTCATTCCTACCCCTAAGGCATCGCTCGCGGTAGAGAACCGATAGGTGCGGAAGGTGCGGGTCAGAAGATCAACCATCTCTTTTCCCCCGTCGACCACCAATATCCTCTTCTCTCGCCCCGGAAGACGAACTCTACTCCTCTCCAGATATTCGTTCAGCATCTCTAGGCTATAACGCCTGTGGCCTCCAGGGGTGCGAAAGGGCACCAGCAACCCTTCCTTCTCGATCCTGCCCAGGGTGAATAGGCTGATATGGAGATATTGGGCCGCTTCCCTCGCCTTGAGAAGGGTCATGCGCTCACCTCCGTTAAACGATATGAAACGTTATAAAACTCCAAAATCTAGTGTAAACTCCCGTCTCTCCCTTGACAATAGGAAATTGGTACCCCACGCGGCTAAGAGTAGCGTATTAAATAGTCGGGATTTGGGGGATAAGAGAGTGCTCACCAAACCCT
>JBHIDN010000214.1:0-3556 GCA_046760125.1 Anaerolineae bacterium | reverse complement strand
AGAGGCTAGAGGCGATCCTAGATAGCATAGCCGATGGGATCGTAGTCACCGATGCCCAGCGCCGGATAGTTAGTCTCCATGGGTCACTCTATGGGTTATCTGGTTCCCTGGGCCGTTTTTGTGGGGATATCTTCCAGCCGTCCTCCCGGGCCGGGAGAAAGGTTTGTGAGGGAGGGTGCATCTTATCGCGGGCTATGGAGGAGGGTCCCCTTTTCTTGTCCTCGGTAGAGTGTATGGAGATTAAGGAGAAGGTTCACACTCCTACACATGGCGTGGCAGCACCGGTTCGGGGTAAAGGGGACGAGGTTCAAGGGGCCCTCCTCGCCTTTTGGAACTCCCGTCCATCTCATGCTCGGTCTGGGGGGGATGATTTTCTCTGCCTAGTCTCTCATGAATTGCGAGCCTTCCTTACAAATATCATGGTCGCTGCCCAGACGGGGATGCGTGACCCTGGGGCGAGTGAGCCTGTTCGGCGCGAACTTTTGGGTATCATCTTCGAAGAGGCTGGAAGGCTCACCCGTTTCCTGGAGAAGATGGTGCGGCTCTCGGTCTTGGAGGAGGGGAGGCTAAAACCTCGCCGTCGCCAACTGGTACTTCGCTCCCTGGTGAGCAAAGCCCTGGCCCGGCAAGGCCGCCGCCAAGGCGGCCACCGCTTCGAATTTTGGTCTCATGGGGACGGCTTGCACATTCTGGCCGATGAAGAGTGGACGCTTTTCGTCCTCGATAACCTGTTAGACAACGCCATCAAGTACTCGCCATCTGAGAGCACCATCAAGATCGAGATCCAACCTCTGGATGGGGAGTTTGCCACAGTCTCGGTCATTGATTCAGGAAAGGGGATCCCTGAAGAAGATCTCCCTCGTATCTTTGACAAGTTCTATCAGGTCAGAGAAGGTAGGAACTGGGAGCCCGGCGGGTTCGGCCTAGGCCTATATTTGGCTAAAAAGTTGGTGGAGGCCCAAGGGGGAAAGATCTGGGCGGAGAGTAAAAGGGGGCAGGGCTCCAAGTTCAGTTTTACTTTGCCTCTTTGGCCTCCCTAGCGAGGAGGGCATAGGGATGCCCCTCCTTGGGGGAACAGGGGAGGGTTTGGTGCTAGTGAGAAGGGCGACAGACCATGAGGCGAGGATCCTAATCGTGGAGGACGATCCAGCCCTAGTGAGGTTGCTCAGTCTCAACTTGGAGGGTGAGGGGTACACCGTCCACTCCGCTGGCGATGGCATCGAAGGTTTGAGGTTAGCCTTTGAGGAGAAGCCCGATCTAGTCGTCCTGGATATCATGATCCCGGCCATGGATGGTTGGGGGGTCTGTCAGAGGTTGCGGGAGGTCTCCGATGTTCCCATCCTCATGCTCACTTGCCGCAGCGACCTCCGAGACAAGGTACGAGGGCTTTCTATAGGAGCCGATGATTACCTGCCTAAGCCTTTCGACATGGAAGAGCTTCTCTTGCGTATCGAGGCCCTTCTCCGCCGCAGCAGGTGGCATCCCTACGTCGCCAGGCCTACCACCTTCGATGACGGGAAGCTGTTGGTGAATCTGGAGACCAGGGAGGTAAGACACGGGAAGAAGCGGGTGGAATTGACACCCACGGAATTCCGTCTGCTTGCTTGCTTCATTCGAAACCCGGGGCGGGTGTTGAGCAAGGAGTATCTCCTCTCGCAGGTATGGGGGCCGGAATATGTTGAAGCCCTCCATTATGTGAAGGTCTACGTGAGACGTTTGCGGCGAAAGATCGAGGATGCTCCCGCTTGTCCCCGATACATATTGACGGAGAGGGGGGTGGGATATCGGTTCGCCCCTGAGGCTGCATCAGGTGATCGGTCTTTTGCCCTAGTCGCTGAGATTCGAGATCGATGGATAAAAAAATCTTACTTGTAGGGAGCGACCTCGCTCTCTTGAAATGTCTAGCGGAGGTTCTCCGGGAGAAGGGATACAGGGTAGGAAAGACCTGTTCTTTGGACCAGGCTCTCTGGCAACTCTTCCATTATTCTCCCCAACTGGTGGTCATCCAAGGGGATGCCACATCTTCTCCCTTAGACGGGCGGGAGGCCTGCCGCCGCATAAGGGAGGTCTCCCGGGTGTCCATCATAACCCTCTCCTCTAACAGAGAAGAGAGATTGAGGAGTCTGGAACTGGGAGCCGATGACTCCCTACCGAGGCCTCTGGATATGGAGGAACTCCTCGCTCGGGTGGCAGCGCTTCTGCGGCGCACAGATCGAGAGACAGTGGAACCTAGGCTTTCCATCTATTCCGCTCCTGGGATCTGGGTTAACTTCGATACCCATGAGGTAAGCATAGGCGACAAAGTTGTGCGGCTCACGCCGGGGGAGTTCCGTTTGTTGGAATACTTAGTCCGCAACGCCGGGCAGATCCTGACCCACGAGCAACTCCTGGAGGCGATCTCTGCCAACCTTTCTAGGCCAAACATAGGGATCCTCCGTCAATATATTTCCCGACTACGAAGAAAGATAGAGGTAGATCCCGCCCTTCCCAGCCTCATCATTACCCACCGGGGTTTAGGATATTCTTTCTCTCCCGAAGGCGACTGGAAGGATGGATCTTGATGGAACAGTAACTAGGTCCCCGTTTCCTCGCTCTCTGGGCCGGGTTGGAAGCTCCACGGCGATGAACGCCGTCCTCTCCTACAACCTGGCCCAGAGTATTTTTCTCTTCCCCTTCTGGCCCAGTTTTCCCGCTTTGACCTGATTTTGACCTGATTTTGACCTCCTTTTGACTTGCTTATGGTATAGTAATACTTCAGGGCAGCCCATATATTCACAAGGAGGCACCAAAAATGCTATCTGATCTAGAGATCGCCCAAGCGGCGAAATTACGACCTGTCTTGGAGATCGCAGAGGAACTGGGGCTGGGGGAGGATGACCTGGACCTTTACGGCAAATATAAGGCTAAGGTCCACCTGGATGTCTTGGAGAGGTTCAAGGACCGGCCCAACGGCAAATATATCGATGTCACCGCCATCACCCCTACCCCCCTGGGCGAAGGCAAGACGGTGACCACTATCGGGGTGAGCCAAGGGCTCAACTATATCGGCAAGAAGGTCTTCACTTGCATTCGCCAACCTTCGCAGGGTCCCACCTTTGGCATCAAGGGCGGCGCGGCCGGTGGCGGCTACTCCCAGATCGTGCCCATGGAGGATTTCAACCTCCACCTCACTGGCGATATCCATGCCGTGGGGGCGGCCCACAACCTCTTGGCGGCGGCTATCGACGCCCGCATAATGCACGAAGATTGGCAGACCGATGAGCAGTTAGCCAAGAGAGGGCTCACTCGGCTGGATATCGATCCCTATAGCATCACCTGGAACCGGGTGGTGGATGTCAACGATCGAGCCCTGCGGAACATCATCATAGGCTTGGGCACCAAGTGGGATGGCCGTCCCCGCCAATCTGGCTTCGACATCACCGTGGCCTCGGAGGTGATGGCCATCTTAGCCTTAACCACCGACCTCTTCGACCTGCGTAAACGGCTGGGTCGCATCGTCATCGGCACCAGCAAAAAGGGTGAGCCGGTGACAGCCGAGGATCTGGGCGTGGCGGGA
>JBHIDN010000213.1:0-3563 GCA_046760125.1 Anaerolineae bacterium | reverse complement strand
ACGTTTTACGAAAAATTTACCCGTTTTTAATCGTGCCTTAGCATGGGGCAGGTATGATAGGTTAGAGATGTTATTCGTGGAACTCTGAATCAGCGAAAAGGCGGATGCAAGCCAACGAGAAAGAACCCCAAGGCCAATTATGGGGATACCTTGATGGATTGATAGCCCTAGGCATCTTCGCAGGAAGTCTGGCCATCTACAACGCTACTCTGGCCCCCAGCCTCTCTTATAAGAGCGCCGACGGGAACGAGTTAGCCACGGTGGCCTATCAGTTGGGGCTGGCCCACATGACCGGGTACCCCCTCTATACTTGGTTGGGGAAACTCTTCACCTTCATCCCCCTGGGTGACGTGGCCCATAGGGTGAACTTCGTGTCAGCCACCTTGGGAGCGGGAGGGGTGGCCCTTCTCTATTTAGTGCTCTTGACCCTCACTGGCAATCGAGTGGCGTCCATTTTCACCGCGTTGTTCTTCGCTTTCTCTCTCACCTTCTGGTCTCAGACGGGGATCGCCGAGGTGTATGCTCCCAACATCTTTATGGTAGCCCTCATGCTTCTCCTTCTTTTCAAATGGGCAGAGGCGGAGAAAAGGCCGGGAAGTCGAGCCTCTCTTTGGTATTTTCTAGCCTTCTCCTTGGTCTTCGGCCTTAGCCTGGGGACCCATATGTCGAATTTGGGCTTCGCTCCGGCCTTCGCTCTCTTTATCCTCCTGGTCAACTGGCGGGTGGTGAAACAGCCAAAATTATGGGGCGGGGGCTTTCTTTTCCTCCTCGGCTGTCTGCAATTCCTGTGGCTGCCCTACAAGGCTTCGAACCTCACCGATGCCCTGATGGTGAGAAACGCCCCCCATACCTGGCAAGGCTTCTATAACTACACCTTGGGAGCCTTCCCTCAAATGAAGTTCGCCTTCCCCCTCTGGGCTCTTCCGGACCGGGTGGTCATCTACCTGAACCTTTTGCGACAGAACTTCGGACTCATAGGGATGGTCTTGGGACTCTGGGGGATGTGGGAGCTACTCTTTCGGCGGACGAGGGCTTTCTACCTTCTGATAGTTATGTATATCGTCCATCTCATATTCTTTACCCAGTACCGGGTCTTCGATTTGGATGTCTTCTTCATCCCCAGCCATCTGATATATGCGGTCTTCATAGGCTATGGGGTCTATCGCCTCTGGGAATATCTTTACATAATCACTAAAGGGATAGGGATACCCCGGTGGGCTGTGAGCGGCGTCCTAGCCTTGCTGCTTCTTCCTTTGGTGGTGGGCCAGGTTCATACTAACTATGCTAAGAACGACTATTCCAAAGATACGGCCATCAACGATTTCTATGAAAACGTCTTCGAGATATTGCCGGAGGGGAGCGTGCTTCTGGGGCGGAGCGGTGTCTTCGGGTATGATATGTTCTATTTCCGTCTGGTCTATAACCTTCGGCCTGACGTGCTTATACCTCAGGCGAGCGGTCGGGGCAGCGTATCGCCAGAGGCTATTGGGGAGGCGATCTATACTACCGTCCGCATGGATGGAGGGCAAGGGCTCCGAGGGCCCCAGGCTCCTCCCGCAGGCCTCTTGAGCCCCGACGCTTGGTATATCCCGGTTCTCGTGGGTCAGAGCGGGCAAGCGATCCCCAGCGGGCAGCGGCGAGAACTGGTCCTTTATCGGGTGAGCGATGAGCCCCCGGAATTGGTGGCCGAGGGGAAACCGCAGCATCTGGTGGGGGAGCGGATGGGCGATCTGGAACTTGTGGGGTATGATTTGGAGGAGGTGAAGGTGAGGCGAGGCACGCGGCTGAGCCTGACCTACTATTGGCGGGTGACTCGACCCATGCTTGTAGCCACCTTTTTGGGCGATGAGCCAGTGGAGATGCACCCTTTGGGCTTCGGCAACCTAGAACGGTATGTGCAAGAGTTGAAGCCTCCCAGGGATGCCATCCTCAAGGAAGAGTTTATGCTCGTTGTCCCCTCCTGGCTCTCGCCTGGGGAGTGGCATCTAAGGGTAGGTTCCATCGCTTTTGGAGGAGGAGAACCGTTGGAGAGGGTCGTAGAGTTAGCGGTGATAGAGGTGACCGAATAGGAGGCGAGATGAGCAAAGGTCGCGTGCTTCTGGTAGGGGTGGGGAGTGCCTTCCTGGTCTCCATGATGCTTTTGGCCGCTTTCTCGGTGGGGGTCTACGTGGGGAGCAAAGGGTGGGCTCGCGGAGCGTTGAGCCCTGCAGGGCCCCAACAACCACCCCAACAAGGGTTCCCAGATCGACGGCCGGCTTTGCAGGGGGTAGTGCAAGGGGTGACCAACGAGGGGCTCATCGTGGGGACACCTCAAGGCCCGCGCCTGGTGTTCGTCAATGAGGATACGAAGGTGCAGGACAGAGAGGGGGAGGTGGACCGAGAGCGCTTGCAGAGGGGCACGCCGGTGGCCATCTTCGGCCAGTTCAGCGAGGACGGACGCACCTTAATGGCCGAGGTGATTCTAATCCTCCCCCCTAAGCCATAATTCGAGTTGCAGAAAGGCTTTTATAAGGAGGTCGAAAGATTAGGATGTCCGAGGTCAACGTGAGAGGGGTCTACTTCGATAAGCAAGGAAGAGAGAACACGGAAAGGACGTTGGAGATCGCTAAGGCGCGAGCCGATGAGTTGGGGATCAAGACCATCTTGGTGGCTACTACCACCGGGGAGACCGGGGCTCGGGCGGCGGAGTTCTTCCAGGGGTACAACCTGGTGGTTGTCACCCACTCCATGGGGTTCCGCCAGCCCAATGAGCAGGAACTCAGGGAGGAAAACCGGGCGGCCATCGAAAGAGCGGGGGCCAAGATGTTAACTTGCCAGCACGCTTTCGGTGGGGTGGGTAGGGCGGTGCGCAAGAAGTTAGGCACCTATGAACTGGAGGAGATCATAGCCTATACTCTGCGCATCTTCGGTGAGGGGATGAAGGTGGCCTGTGAGATAGCCCTCATGGCCGCCGATGCCGGCTTGGTGCGCACCGACGAGGAAGTGATCGCCATCGCGGGCACGGGGCGGGGCGCAGATACCGCTGTAGTCCTGGTGCCTGCTAACGCCCAGACCTTCTTCGATATGCGGATCCTGGAGATACTCTGCAAGCCAAGACTGAGTCTCTAGAGCGATCTCTCAAACGTCTGTAGCCCATCTGAGCAGGGAGATGATTTTCAGCCCTCTGGTCTCCCTTGACAAGCCCCTACCTTTTGACATAACTATTTCATTATGTTAATCCCTAGGCCCAAATTACGCCTATTTGGGGCTTAGTCTCAAAACGATGAGGCAAGTGGGGGATTTTCTCTATGAGACCTGTCAGAAATTCTTTGGAAACAATTTTTTGTGTTATCCTTTACCTAGCGAAAAGGGAGGAAAGACCAACTGCTTTAGACAATTTTGTCATTTATTTTCAGCAGTTTCTGTGCTGTCAGGAGATAACTCCTGACAGCCAGGACACCTCGGGGTCCGTGTAGAGGAAACGCCGCCTTCAGCCCTTTTGTCAATATCTTCTCCAAAACCTGGTAACGATCTCTTGGCGCATTTACCGATGAGACTGTTGAAAAAGGTCCTCCAATTTGCCT
>JBHIDN010000212.1:0-3605 GCA_046760125.1 Anaerolineae bacterium | reverse complement strand
ACAGAGAACCGCCCAGGCTGGTCCCAGCCAGATGCGAGGCTTGGCCCACCAAGCCCCCAGACCCAGTAGAACGCTCTCCCTCCCCTGTCCATCCAAATCCAAACACCCGCCTCTTCTGCCTTTTGGTAATTATACCATTAACACCCTCTTCCAGCCAAAACACCTGAAGAAAAAAAGGGAGAGGGATAATCCCTCTCCCTTAGGCGGCGCTGAAGGGTAGGCTACGATTCAGGGGGCTCTTCTTCGCCCTTCTTCGCCCTTCTGCGCCGGGGCTTAGGCGCTTCCTCGGCCTCAGGCAGAGGCGGTGCCTCTTCGCGGGTAGTGACGGGGGGTGGATAAGAGGTCGTCCCAAAGCGAGTGAGAATCACCGCCCCCAGCCCCCAAGAACCGGCCACCAAGGTCAAGAGGAACCCGATGCAAAGAGGTGTGGCGGAGATGAGGGTGATGAGAAAGACACCCAAGAGGACGGAGGCTAAGGGCTCCGGCTGGGCGACCTTCATCGCTTGGAGCAGTCTCTCCCCCACCACCGAGCCCAAGACTATCCAGCCGTAGATGGCTGCCGCCGCCAGGGCTATGAAGAGGAGCAGCCAAGCCACCCAGCCGATGCAAACGACGATGAAAAGGATCGGGGTGAGGAGCAAGAAGACGAATAAGGTAAGGAACCCCACTCCGATGCTGGGGAAGGGTGTCCCCTCAACCGTCGCGCTCACAACCCTCACCTGTTCCGGCAGGAGAGCCACTACCAGAAGGCCTAAAGCCATCAGAGCCACGATGGTGACTACGGCTCGGAAGGCGCGATAGAGAAGGCCAGCGAAGAGGTTTACCCTCCAACCCCTGACTCCGCCCCATCTCCAGCCATAGAGAGGCCCAAAGCGCAACTCCGCCCCCTCCACCACCTGGCCACCCACCTCTGCTCCCTCGGCTCGCTCCACCTGGCCAAAGACGGCGACCACATCGTTGCCCACCTCAGCCGTGGGTCTCAGGCGGATATTCCCACCTACACTGGCCACATCGCCAACTACCTCTCCGGCAATAGTTATGCTGCCCCCTATAGCCGCCAAGTCCTCCTCGATGACCCCGCCTTCCTCGACCAATACCTCCCCTCCGAAGACCGCGGCATCGCCATCTATCACTCCCTCGGCCTCCACGGTGAGATCGCCGCCGAAGACGACCAGACCACCTCGCAGTTCCTCACCAGCCTCTACCGTGTAATCCTGCCCGAAGATGACTCGGCCCTCATCGCCTCCCTGGGCAAAGGCCGGGGGGACCACGGCTACCGATAGTAGAATAGCGACCAAGAGCGCGAAGAGTATCCTCTTCATTTGAACCCTCCTTCATAGTTTTTCAAAGGCAAAGGTGCATGGATCACCAATCTGGCCCAGACCATCATCAACCCTAGGATCAAAAAAGAGTAGGGCAAGAGGAGCCCAGGGGGTAGAGCACCCAGAGTCGCGCCCAAGAGGAAGGAGCAAGCCTGGGCCAAGGTGGTGCTCGTTTGCACGAACCTCAGCGAGAGATCGAACCCCAACTCTATGAGGGTGGCGGGCGCTGCCAGCGTACCCCACCAAGGGGCCAGGAGTCCCACGACGGAAAGCAGAGCCAGAAAAGTTAACATGAGGGATACAGCCACCAATGCTGGTGCGACCCTCGTCAGGCGACGGCGAGCCTCCCTCTGGGCCAGCCTGGCCATCACTCGAGCGGTGAAACCAGGTTGCGGCGAGAAGAGAGGCGCTTCTGAGAGAAGGAGACCCACCTCTTCTAAGGCGGTCAATTCATCCCGACACTGGGCACAAACCGCCAGGTGCTCCTCTAGCCGCTGCTTCTTTTCCCCTGCCAGTTCCCCGTCCAGATATGCTGGGATCAGTTCTCCTAGATGCACCATTTAGGGTACTTCCCCTATAGCCATGCTTGAACGACGAGAGGCGGATTCTCTCTCCTCCCTTAACCCTTGAGCCAACATCCTTCGGGCTCGATGTAACCTGGACTTCACCGCTCCCTCTCCCAACCCCATAACCTCCCCGATCTGACGACAGGAGAGATCGTTCCAATAGTAGAGGATGACCACCAGCCGATAATCGAGCGGAAGACGCCCAAGCAGCCGGCGGATCTCTTCCCGCTCCTCCTCCCGTTCCATCTCCCTTTCCGGGTCTTGACCAGTTGAGAACCTACGTCCAAGGGGGATATCCTCCAAAGATATCGTCCAGCGCCGGCGACGAAGCCGGTCGATGCAATGGTGGGCGGCGATGGCCAGAAGCCAAGAGGAGAATTTGCGTGCCGGATCGTAACTCCGCAACCGAGAGTAGGCGCGTAGGAAAGTCTCTTGGGCGGCATCCTCGGCGTCGCCAGCGTTCCCCAGCATCCGATAGGCCAAGTTGTAGACCGCTGCCTGGTAATTCTCCACCAGCCGGGCGAAGGCTTCTTGATCACCGGCCAGCGCCTCCCGGACCCAGCCGCTCTCCTCCTCCCTGTCCTGAGCCTTGTCGAAGGGCATCCCGTTCCCCTGTATAGTAATATACGCATTATAGCGCAACTAGGTTTCAAGCCAAAATACCCTGGCCGTTGATAAGGAGCCCAAACCCTGGTATAATAGAGGCCATAGTCACGCATGAATCGAGCGAGGAGGCAACCATGTACCAGCGGATAGTGATCGTGGGGCGTCTGGGGGCCGATCCCGAGATGCGGTACACCCCCAGCGGCGACCCAGTGACTACCTTTCGGGTAGCCACGAACCGTCGTTACACCGACAGGGAAGGTAACTCCCGCGATGAGACCACCTGGTTCCGGGTTACAGCCTGGCGGCGGCTCGCGGAGACCTGCAATCAGTACCTAGCGAAGGGACGCCTGGTTCTGGTTGACGGACGTCTCAACCCTGACCAATCCGGCAACCCCCGCGTCTGGACAGGCAAGGATGGTGTTGCCCGCGCCTCCTACGAGCTCACTGCCACGACCGTCAAGTTCCTCAGCCCGAGGGGAGAGCCCGTCGCCGAGTTTGGCCCGGGGGAGGAGTTGCCCGAAGACGAGATCCCTTTCTAACCCTTCATGAAGCAAACGATAACCCTTTGCCGGACTCAAGCGGGTTGGGTAGGTTTACTCCTCTCTCCTCGAGGGCTACGAGCCCTCGCATACCCCCGACCCAGCGCGGAGGAGGCGCTAGCCAACCTCCAGGAGCGTTGGCCAGAGGCCTCATTTGAAGAGTCGGCTGCCCAGGGGTTGAAGGAACAGTTGCGGCGGTATTACGCCGGGGAACCGGTGACCTTCTCTGCAAAACTCGATCTAGAAGGCTATACCCCTTTTGAACGGCAGGTTTGGGCGGTTACCTCTCGCATCCCCTATGGCCAGACTCGCCCCTACTCTTGGGTGGCGAAAGAGGTAGGCTCGCCCCGGGCCTATCGGGCCGTGGGCGCAGCCCTGGCCAAGAACCCCATCCCCATCATCATCCCCTGCCACCGCGTGCTTCGAAAAGACGGAACCCTGGGCGGCTACGGCGGCGGCCTAGAGATGAAACGCCGCCTCCTAGAGATGGAGGCCCAAGGGGTACAAACAACGTAGCGTCGGGCTTCAGACGGGGGAAATCGTCGCCCTAAAGGGCGACGCTACGGGTGCTC
>JBHIDN010000211.1:0-3607 GCA_046760125.1 Anaerolineae bacterium | reverse complement strand
CGGGGGAGAAGTTCTCCGCTCCTCTATCGGTCTTGAAGTCATCCATAGGCTTGGTTCTCCTTCTATACTCCCTTATGGTTCTTTCCATCCTAGAGATAGTGGAAGGGACTCCTTTTCCCCTACTACTAAGTTGCGCCGGTAGTGGCCATTGCGCCGCATCTGGGAGAGCAACCGAGAACCGCAATGGAGGCAGAGCCAGGGAGAAAGCCCCTCTCCTTCTCTCCTTTGCCACCGGGGGCCTAGCACCCTCTCCACCGTCAACTCCAGGGCCTCCTCGATGGCTTCTCTTTTCAACTCCCTTAGAACCCGGTGCTCTTCCTCCCCCGGCCTGGCACGCCCTTGGGGCAGGCTCCAGAACTCGCAATCGCTCCCCTCGGTTCTTGGCCTCAAGAAGTTTCCGTGCTAAACTTTTGACGTGGTGCTTCAGGATCAAGGGTGCTCACCTCCTGGGTGGTCTGGGTTTGTCAAACAAAACCAGGATACCACATCAGGGTTTGGTGAGCACTCTCTTATCCCCCAAATCCCGACTATTTAATACGCTACTATCGAGTTTGGAGCCCTGAAGGACGATGTGGTACAATGTATGAGGGTTGCGAAATGTGGCAAGTTGTGGGACACCAGTGGGCCACCACTCTTCTTCAAAACTCCCTCACCCGGGGGAATATATCCCATGCCTACCTTTTCACCGGCCCCCCGCATATCGGGAAGACCACCCTGGCCTTAAATCTGGCTCAGGCCCTGAACTGTACAGGAGAAGATAAACCTTGTGGGGAGTGTCTCTCCTGCCAAAAGATCGCCCAAGGCATTCACCCCGACGTGCGGATGGTGGATTTGGCCTACCAGGAGGGGCTTCTGGAAGGGCGAGAAGGCTCCACGGCCCTGGGCATCGACGCCATCCGTTCTATCCAAAGCGATGCAGCCCTGAAGCCCTTCGAGGGGAGATGGAAAGTCTTCATCATCCCCCAGGCGGAGAATATGACCCCTGGGGCGGCTAACTGCTTATTAAAAACCCTGGAGGAGCCACCGCTCCATGTGGTTCTCCTCCTCACCGCCCTCCATACCGACCTTCTCTTCCCCACCATAGTCTCCCGCTGCCAGATTTTCAACCTGCGACCCCCCTCCATAGACCTCATCCGCGAGGCGTTGGAGGGAGGGTGGGGCCTTGAGGGAGAGCGGGCTCATCTCATCGCTGCCCTCTCCGCGGGGAGGATGGGCTGGGCGGTGGAGGCCGCCCAAAATGAAGCCCTGTTGAAGGAGCGGAACGCGCGATTAGATGAACTCTTGTCCCTCTCCGGGGCCAGGCGGCTGGAGAGGCTCTCCTTTGCCCAGCGCTGGGGAAGCCAGCCTGAAAGGGCGAAAGAGATCCTGACCCTATGGCTCGGCTGGTGGAGAGACCTCCTCTTAGCCAAAGAGGGGTGCTGGGACAAGATGGAGAATATCGATCGGCGAAATACCCTGGTCGAAGAGGCAGAGAAGCATGAGTTGGGGGAGATAAAGGAGTTCATCTCCTCCATACGGAAAGCGTTGCAACAATTGGAGAGCAATGTTAACCTTCGTTTGGCCTTAGAGGTCTTGATGTTGGACCTACCGAGCAAGCGATAAGTGAGGGAAAGGATATCATGCCTAAGGTAGTTGGGGTTCGTTTCAAGCGAGCAGGGAAGATATACTATTTTGATGCCACCAGGTTCGAGGATTTGAAGGTCGACGAATATGTGGTAGTGGATACGGCGCGGGGGCGGGCATTGGGGAGAGTGGTCGCGCCTCCGCAAGAGGTGAGCGAGCCCTCCGAGCATCTCAAACCGATAGAGCGCCGAGCCACCCCTCTCGACCTCTCGGAGAGGGAAAGGTACCGGTTACAGGAGCGAGAGGCTCTAGAGAGATGCAGGGAGAAGGTGGCCGAGCATGGCCTGGAGATGAAGCTCATCAAGGCGGAATACAACTTCGATGGCAGCCGGCTGGTGGTTTATTTCACCGCTGAGAAACGGGTCGACTTCCGAGAACTGGTGAGAGATCTGGCCCGAACCCTCAAAACCAGGGTAGAGATTCGCCAGGTGGGGGTGCGAGACGAGGCTAAACTCCTGGGAGGGGTGGGGCGGTGTGGTCGGGTTCTCTGCTGCGCTACCCATCTCTGCGAATTCTCGCCCGTCTCTATCAAGATGGCTAGACTACAGGATGTCTCCTTGAGCCCAGCGGAGATTTCCGGGGTCTGTGGACGGTTACTTTGCTGTCTAGCCTATGAGAGTGAGACCTACCGCTCCCTGAAGGAGAGGTTCCCCAAAGTAGGCACTATGGTGGAGACCTCCCACGGCGCAGGGAAGGTGAAGAGCGTAAACGTCTTGAAGGAGACGGTAGAGGTGGAACTGAGGAGCGAGGTGACCGTGGAGGTCTCAGCCGAGGAACTGAGAGAGCGGGTTTAGCCTTGCTTTGAGGGGTTTCAAGCGCTTGACCGCTTTAGAGCCTGCAGTTGCGGTACCACCTCTTCAGGGATCCAGACCTCTCCCAGATCGGGGGTCTCTAGGATACCTGGGCCGTGGAAATCACTTCCCCCCGTGGCGATGAGGCCATACTTCTTTGCCCTGCGGGCCAGATCCTGGCTTTGCTCCGGAGAGTATTGGCCATAGTAAGCCTCGAGCCCCACTAGGCCGGCACAAGCAAGTTCAGGCAAAAGCCCTAAGACCTCCAGGGGGTGAGCCAAGACGGGGAGGCCCCCAGCCTCTAAGATCATCCGCATGGCCTCCAGTGGGGTTATCTTGTAGCGAGGTACGTAGGCGGGACCGTTTCTTCCGATGTAGTTGAGGAAGGCCTCAGTGGTCGAAGATACGTACCCCTCCTCCATCATCGCTCGGGCGATGTGAGGCCTCCCTATGGAACCCTCCCCCGCTATCTCCGCCAGCCGTTCCCGACTGAGGGGCATACCTAGATCCTTTAGCCTCTCGATCATCTTCCAAGCGCGATGGCGGCGAAAGTCCCGTATGGCTCTTAACCTTTCCTGGAGAGGTTCGTGATGATGATCGAGGTAATACCCCAAGATATGGGCTTCCTGGGATCCCACCTCAGCGCTTATCTCTACCCCCGGTATCACCTCCAAGGGTCTACCTCTGGCTGCCTGTAAGGCTAGGTCTATCCCCTCCGTCGAATCATGGTCGGTGAGAGAGATAGCCCCCAGCCCCTTGGCTAGGGCCATCTTCACCAACTGTGAAGGTGAATAGGCACCGTCGGAGGCGGTGGAGTGAAGGTGGAGATCACACCTCATCGGGGCTCGACAATAAACCTCATAGCGGTGCGCCTCTGGTCATCGATGGTCACCTCTGTGAAAGCGGGGATGCAGATCATGTCAAAGCCGTCGAGGGCCAGGTACCCACGAGCGATAGCCACGGCCTTCACCGCCTGATTTACCGCCCAAGCGCCGATGGCCTGCACCTCTGCTCTGTTGTTCTCGCGCACCACCCCCGCGATGGCGCCCGCCACCGCCGTTGATCTGGACTTGGCCGATACTTTGATGATATCCATGGGGTCCCCTCCGTTGTTCAGGTTGAGTTTATGACGTGCTCCTTTTTTCAGCCTCAGTCCGTCCTCTACTTATCCCTCTCCACCTCCCCCAGGGTCG